>CACYDX010000223.1 GCA_902773255.1 Oscillospiraceae bacterium | reverse complement strand
GCCTTGCGTATTAACTGTATTAACTGAGTTAGTACAGTTAATATAACACCAACATTAATATCTGTCAACAGTTTTTTCAGAAAGCAGAAACGGCCTCCCTTACGGAAGGCCGTTATGCGTCCTGAATGTCATGCGGGAGTAAGGAGAGCGATCGTTCCGCCGATAAGGATGAGCGGCAGGGCAAGGATGATCATTCCGGCAAACGCGAGGGAGATGAGCAGTCCGGGGAAGAACACGATGAACAGCAGCACCTTGAAAAGCCCCCACGTGGCTCTTACCGCAATACGGATCACTCTGAATACGAACAGCAGCACAAGGACAGCAAAAATGATCTCAAGCATTCCGATCACCTCCGTTCATGCCTGATATCCGGCGGCCGGTCAGACAGATTCCGGCGCGTCGTTCATGAGCAGTGCAGCGATCACATAAAGGATAACGCCGCTGCCTCCGGAAAGCGCGAGGAAAGCAAAGGCGATCCTCGCCCACAGCGGATCGATACCGAGATACTCGGCGACCCCGCCGGCCACGCCGCAGACGACCTTGTCTCTGCTTTTATAAAGCTTTTTCTCTTTCATGTATATCACTCCTTTTTCTGTTCTCTATGGTCATATAGTAGCGCTCATGGCGGAAATAATACAGATTTACAGGGATCAATTACGAACGGCTATTTTTCTTTTGAGGCAAAATAAAAGGCCGGCAGTTTCCTGCCGGTCCTTTTATTAAATGATCAGATCATTTGGTGAACGAGTCATCGAATGTAAGAGGAAAATCGTAGATCGCGTGGCCTGTTTCGAGGTCCTTTCCTTCAACCGTAAGACGCAGGCTCTGCGCACCGGTGGCTTCGAGGAAGGTATCAGCAAGGGCGGCCATGGTGAGAGCCTCGCCGGATGTACCCATTTTACTGATATACTCGCGGAAGGTCCTGTTAAGGTCGAGATGGATAACTCCGTCGGCGTCTGTATCGCAGCTAAGCAGCTCAATTTCGCGCGGAAGCACCTTCGCCGTCTGCAGCGCATAGAGGATGCCTGAGGCATCAATATCCATATACGAGGGGAGATCTGCATGCAGAAGATACATCACCTGATTATCCGGGTAATACACAGTAATATGCTCTCCTCGCTCCAGTCCGAGCCCTTCGTAAAGGGCGGCGAAAAGTGTATCGGCGTCGGAGGCGTTCCAGAGGCAGAGAGACTCGTATCCAGCGTCATCGAGTACCATGGTTTCGCCGAAAGCGAGAGAAATGGCCGATGACCATATGGCACGGAGCTTTTCCGGGAAGTTCACGGTTACTCCGTTTTCCGTTTCGGCCTCGGGACTCAGGTCACGGGAAGCTGCAAAGTTCTCCCCTGTCTCCCGGACGACAGAGTTCCTTGCGGGAGCGTCCCCTGCCTTGACGGAGACATACCAGTCAAGCAGCATGGCGGCGTACTTCGCGGCGCTAAGGGAGCTGCCGGCTGTGCCGGGATAATATCTTTCATATATTGCATCAAGCACTTCGCAGCCTGCTGCAACATATGAATCATCCGCAGAACTGCTCACAGGCTCCGGTGCAGCGATCTCTTCCTGTACAGCTTCCAGCTGCGAAGCAGGAACGCTTTCAGTTTCCGCGGGAACCGGTGCAACCGCAGCAGATGGCGCTGGCGGGGCCGGCGGAGCATCCACCGCGCAGGCGGAGATGCCGAGGCAAAGGACAAGGATAAGGAGAATTGCAAATGTTTTTTTCATGTTCTATATAATTACCTCTGAGTTCAAAGTACCGCTTTGATGGCGGCGAGGAATTCATCGAACTCCTCAAAGGCCGGAAGTTCGGGATGATCGGCCTTTATCTTCTCGGTGGATCTGAACAGGAAACCGTATTTACTGGCTTTGATCATATCGAGATCATTATAGCTGTCGCCGGCGGCGATGGTATCGAAGCCCATGGACTGAAGGGCTTTCACACTTGTGAGCTTGGAGTGTTCGCAGCGCATTTTAAAGCCGGTTATCTCCCCGTCTTCTGCGACCTCCAGGGTGTTGCAGAAGATGCTGGGCCAGCCGAGCTTTTTCATCAGGGGCTTTGCAAACTGCTCAAAAGTATCGCTCAGAACGACCACCTGCGTTATGCTGCGCAGCTCATCGAGAAACTCCTTAGCGCCGGGCAGCGGGTCGACCTTTGCAATGGTAGCCTGGATCTCCCTGAGGCCGAGACCGTGCTCCCTGAGGATGCCTATGCGCCATCTCATGAGCTTGTCGTAATCCGGCTCATCCCTGGTGGTCCTGCGAAGCTCGGGAATTCCCGAGGCTTCGGAAAAGGCTATCCATATCTCCGGAGTGAGCACTCCCTCCATATCAAGACAAACAATATTCATAGCGTTCTCCTTATATCAGCTTGAAAGCGGTCCTATTCCGAAATATATGAGAGCACATAGGCGAGCATATCCTCTTTGTTTATAACATCAGTATGCAGGACCTTTGCGCTTTCGAGGCAGGCAAGGTTTGCCGGCACGGGCACTCCGCTAATCTCGTTCAAGCGGCGCATCACAGCAAACTCATCATCACCCGGATCTTCTCCCAGGGCTCTGAGGCAGGCCGCGGGGAATTTATACGGGGAAGCCGTTGAGAGCACCACCACGGGCTCGGAGCCGAAGCTTTCGATGAAGCTGTCGCACACGTTCCAGGCCACAGCGGTATGCGGATCCATGAGGTAGCCGTATTCGCGGAAAACCCTTCCTATCGTGTCTATGGAGTTTTCATCATTGCAGAAGCCAGCGACAAAGCCGCTCTGCAGTTTTTCGAGAATCCCGGCGCTGATCTCATATATGCCCTCAGAGGAGAGTTTTTTCATCAGTTCCGCAACGTATGATGCGTCCTTACAGAGCAGGTAAAGCAGCCGCTCAAGGTTGCTGGACACGAGGATATCCATTGAGGGTGAATTTGTCTTATAGAATTCCCTGCGCTTATCATACACGCCGGTGTTTATGAAGTCGGTAAGGACATTGTTCTGGTTGGAAGCACAGACGAGTTTTCCCACGGGAAGACCGAGAAGCTTTGCAAACCAGCCGGCGAGGATATCGCCGAAGTTACCCGTAGGCACAACATAGTGGACTGTGTCGCCCACATTGATCCTGCCTTTATTCACCAAGTCAGCGTAAGCGCGGAAGTAGTACATCACCTGGGGGGCAAGCCTGCCTATATTGATGGAGTTTGCAGAACTGAGACTCTTGCCGCCGAGGTCTTTTTCCCTGCATGCGGAAAAGACGTTCTTAACACCTGTCTGCGCATCGTCGAAATTGCCGCGGACGGCGCAGACTTTGACGTTAGCGCCTTTCTGGGTGCTCATCTGGAGTTCCTGAACGCGGCTCACGCCTTTATAGGGATAGAAGACAACTATGCGCGTGCCGTCCACATCGTGGAAGCCCTCAAGCGCGGCTTTGCCGGTATCACCGGATGTGGCGGTGAGGATAACAACATCGTCCTCAGCTCCGTGCATGGTGCGGCCGGCTGTTACTAGCTGCGGGAGCACGCTGAGGGCAACGTCCTTGAAGGCGCTGGTGGGACCCCTGAAGAGTTCGAGGACATACCTGTCGCCCACTTTGACGGTGGGAGTGAGGTCTTCAGTCTCAAATTTATTCAGATAAGCCCTTTCAACAATAGCTTTCATGTCCGGAAAGTCCGGAAGCAATGCGTGCAGTATCATGGCGGACATATCCCTCGAACTGCACCTGAGCGCAGATCTCCAGTCGAAGGCTATCTTTGAAGGATCGGTGATATAAAGGCCGCCATCAGGCGCAATGCCCTCAAGCACTGCAGTCACTGAATCGGCTTTAAAGGCACTGCTTCTCGTGCTCTGATAGTCCATGATCTTTCCTCCCTGTTGTTTATCGGGATGATGCGCGGATGCGGGGACAGGTTACTTTCATTTAGCCAGATGCGAGCCGCCTTTACCGGTATTTCTGCGAGGCGCGGGCGCCGGTGAATCGGTCTCCGGGGCGGCATGGCTGCCTTTTGTGGCTGTATTGCCGCTTTCAGGAGCAGTATGGCTCCCTTCGGAGGTAGAGCGGCTTCCTGCGGATGCAGAATGGCCGCCTGCGGATAAAGTCGGAAGCTTTACAGGGAGATCAGGAAGATTTATGGGAAGCTTGAACAGCTTTTTCTTCGCGCCCGCATCAGGCAGGGGTTCGGCGCCGAAGTATTCCATGGCTCCGTTGAAGAAATACACCAGTGCAGCGGAGAGAAGGATGCCTCCGATTATGTCTGTGAACCAGTGAACGCCGGAGATGAGCCTGCCGATGACCATCACCGCTATCACTGCATAGCAGGCGTATTTCGAGGCTGTATAGAGAGACTTGTTCATAGTCAGCCTGTAGATCATGCCGGGTGTTGTGGCGAATATGCATATGACGAGCACCGTATGCGAAGATGGATAAGATGCTTCTATGCCCTCGTCGAGAATCACGGGCCTGTAGTTCACGACGCAAAGCTCAAAAAACACATAGGCCAACATGACTACAACATAGAAAACGCCGAGGATGATTATCTCGCCGTCAACTTCCTTGAGGCTCTTGGTCTTCAGGAACTGCAGCACTCCTACCGCAGCAAAGCCCGCTGCAGCGAGCAGAGCAATATAGCCCAGTATCTTCGTAAGCTTTTCGAAGAACTCATGCTGCCCGATGGTTTTAAAAACAAAACCGTTGAGCGCCGCAAAGCCGACTTTCGTCTCTTCCGGACCTATTGCCTTCACATCTATAACTTTAACGAGCAGCGTGAAGACTATAAACACAGCAAGCCAGATAACGCCTTTTCTGAAATGTTCTCTGAGGAAACTCTCCATATAAAAACCTCCCCGCTGCATATGCAGCGGGGATATTATAACACGCTTGTCTTACAGTTTAAAGATTTTTATGCTTTATCAGCCGTAGTAATCGCCCCAGCCGAAGCCAAAGGGATTGCTTCCGTTACCGTTGCCGTTGCCGAAACCGAAGCCGTAAGCATATGGATCGTAGGGCTGGGTCTCTTCATTTTCGAAGGTATATTCAGCGGACTGGATCTGCTCACCGATGACAACCTTTATTTCTATCTCTTCCCTGTCTCTGTATACGGAGAGCGTGATCACATCACCGGGCTTCTTTGCGGTAACGATATCAACGAGCTCGCCGCTGGTGGAGATATTTGCGCCATCCACGGCATAGATTATATCGTTCTCCCTGAGACCTGCTTCATCTGCAGGAGCGCCTTCGGTCACACTCTTAACAAATGCTCCAGCTCTTGCAATTTTCGAGGCATCGTCACTCACCGTGATGACAGAAACGCCGATATAGGGCTTTGATATATAGCCGTTCTCAATTATGCCCTCGATTATATTCCTCACGCTGTTGATCGGAATGGCAAAACCGATATTATCTATTGAGGCGCTGGAGGACATGCCTGAGCTTGAATACTTGGCATTGGTTATGCCAATGACTTCACCATAGAGGTTGAAAAGAGCTCCGCCGGAGTTTCCGGAGTTGATGGCGCAGTCAGTCTGGATGAGAGACTTGGAGTTGCCGCCGGAGAGGGTTATATCACGGTTGAGCGCACTGATAACGCCCTGTGTAAGGCTGAAAGTGAGCTCGCCGAGGGGGTTTCCTATGGCGATAACGGTATCACCCACATTCATGTTGGCGGAGTCACCGAGAACGACGGGAGTGAATCCATTCTCGCCTTCGATCTTGAGGACGGCGACATCGTTGTTTTCATCTCCGCCTACTATTGCGGCCTTGTAGCTTCCGCCGTCGTAGGTGGAAACGGTGACGCTGCGGCAGCCTTCGATTACATGGTAGTTGGTGATCACGTAGCCGTCTTCAGAGATGATGAATCCGGAGCCCGAGGCAGCGGAAGTGGTTGAATAGCCCCAGTAATTGGTGGTGATGCCTTCCGCCGTGATGCCGACAGTTGATGCAACGTTAGTCGCATACACTTCGGCTGCTGTCATGAGTTTGCCGGTATCAACATCTGATGCGCTTATAACAGAGGAATCTCTCTTGCCGGTCTGGATGCTTACCGCATTTTCATCGGCAGCTGTCTCCTGCGGTGCGGGAGTGGCAGTTGGCTCGGGCTGCTGCTCCACAACTGCGGGGGCTGCTTCTTCGGAAAGGCCGGTCACCTTTGAATTGCGCTGAATGAGCGTTGCACCGCCGACGCCTGCAAGACCGCCGACTATGGCGCAGCAGAGTATAAGCGCAAGGACCTTTGCCCATCCACCCTTCTTTTTCTTCGGAGCTTCAGCAGCCGGAGCGACAGGCTGAGTATAGGAAGCTGTATATGAAGGAGCTGCGGGAGCCTTATAGGCAGGCTCAACGGCAGGAGCCGGTTCGCTGACAGGCGCCGGATTGAGCCTCTCGCCCGTTTCGGGATCGAAATTCATGCCGCTGGTGTTCAGTTCATTGTTTTCGTTCATTTATGATCTCCTCTTTAAAAGTTTTTTATGGCTATATTCTGATTATTCAACCTTAAACTTACTTTAAAGAAATGCAATGCAATTATGAACATAAGGTTAACTGATAAAATCAGTTCTTTCCGGCACAATTATGTTTGAAAACCGGAGATAATAGTTGTAAAATCAGAATAACGCAATACTTAAAGTATTTGAAAGGAAGACCTGTTATGAGTGAAAATGTGATATACTGCTTCTCCGGCAGCGGCAACTGTCTGGATATTGCGAAAAAAATAGCCGCCGGACTCGGCGACACGGATATCATCATGATGCGCAAAGCCCCTGCGATCACAGATGCTAAGGAGGCGAAGACCGTGGGCTTCGTGGCGCCCTGCCATGCAGGGGGACTGCCGTTGGGTGTTGAGGAATCAATAAAGAGCATCCAGATCGCTCCCGATGCCTACACATACGGCGTGGTGAGCTATTCCGGCTATACCGGCATCGGCCTTTCGCAGATAAATAATATCATTCCCCTTAAATACTGGGCGGGCATATCCCACCACTGCTCATGCATCTGGCTCTTCCCTCACAGTCTGATGATGCCGATGATGTCCGTTGAGGACGCACAGAAGCGTTCGGCAGAACTTGCTTCAAAGATCGCCACTGATGTTGCAGCGAGGAAAGTTTCGGAGAAGACGGTTCCAAACAATCCCGTGAATGCTGTTGAAAACAGGGCCTGGCCCGGACTTGCCGGCAGAAAGGCCGACGCATTCGAGGTAAGCAGTGAGTGCATAGGCTGCGGACAGTGCCTCAGGCTCTGTCCCAAGGGGAACATACATATGTACGGCGGCAAGGCATTCATAGGCTCGAACTGCATCCAGTGCCTCAGCTGCCTGCAGTACTGCCCGAAAGGTGCGATAAGCATAGGTGCCGTTTCCAAGAAGCGTGAGAGATACCACAATCCGAACGTGAGCCCGGAAGAGCTGATGCAGCCGGTGATACATATAGACTGAGACTGGAAAACAAAAGACGCAGACTATGCATCCGAGTGCATAGTCTGCGTTTTTTATTCTCATGTGACTGATTATCAGAGGAACAGGCCTATAAAGGCGGCGATCGCTGCGATGACTGCTGCAGCTGCGCATACCGTTACTTTCTTCTCAAGTCCTTCGAGCTTCGCTTTCAGCTCTGCGACAAGACCGTCCGCTGCAGGGGCAGCAGATGTCTGACATTCTGTACAGGGCTCTTTTGCGGTGAGGAGCTTCCTGAGCTCGTCAATGGCCTGCTGGGTATCGAAATTGGAATCCTGCACCTCTTTAACAATATCGTTCAGATTGGCAATTATCTCGGCTTTCATGGCCTCGTTGCTGGTGAGCACGTCGCCCTGAACTGCAAGCAGCTCTGTTGCAACAACGTCCATTTCTTCCATGATCTCGTTTTCTTCCATGGTGACACCTTCCTTAATAAATCATTATCGCTTGGCTGTTAATATAATACTTTATTATTCGCAGTTTTTAAACAGTTATTTTTGATTATTTTCAGTAAATCTCTATCTTAAGCTTATCCCCAAGGCCGAAGGGGTCATCCCCTTCGGGGATCCTGCAGCTTTCAGGTATCCTCAGCTTCGTAAGCTTGGTATCTCCCTCGAAGACATCTGCCCGGAGTTCCTTTACAGTCGCCGGGAATTTGAGTGACTTTAAAGCCGTGCATCCCGCGAAAACCCGTCCCTCTATTGTAATAAGGCCTCCCGACATACGTACCCGTTCGAGCTTTTTGCAGTTTTCAAAGGCACTTTCCCTGATTATTATCACACTGTCCGGGATATGGACTCTGAGGAGTTTCCTACAGCCGCTGAAGGCGCCTTCGCAGATCTCCACCACAGGGTACATATACTTTACCGAGGACTCGATGGTAAGATATTTAACGTTTTTCTTATTTCCTACCGTACCCACGACAAATGCGGCGTCATTTCTTATCTCGTATACAATTGAATTTATCTCATACCTGCGATACTCGACTTTCGCCTGGCCGGGCTGCTGATTATAGTCGGGGATCACAGGCTCGCTGACAGGTTCCGGCTGGACGTCCTCAGGCAGCTCCTCATCTATCATCTCCTGCGTCTCTTCTGCAGCAGATATCAGAACAGGTGACTCATCGGGCTCTTCGACCGGTTCTCTGTCGAACGCAATAAGAGCGACGATTCCTGCAGTCAGCATAATGATAAAGAGCAGACTGTATACCTTGGCAGGTCTTCTCTCCTTTTCCGGCATGACACAGAGATCCGAATCCCTTATCACCGGTCCATCTTCTTCAGTACTATTATGTTTTTTCTTAGAAAACAGATCCAAATCAAATTCTCCATACTTTCGCATTCAGGGCGTCAAACAGCATAACAGATCAGGGCAAGGCACAGAGGAGCGCCGGCAGCGCTCCTCTGCAGTTCAACATATGTTCAGGGGCGTGCCGGAGATCAGTCTCTCTCCTCATCTACGAGCTTTGCAAGACCGCCAACGGTCTTTGCCGCGGACGCCTCCGTCACGGAAATGACGGCGTCAAATTCATCCTCGAGTCTGGCAACGAGGCCGACAAAGAGGACGGACGGGCCTTCCATGGAATCAAGAAGCGTATCCGGAGTGATGGACGCTTCGTCTATCTTATAGGTCTTTGCAAACATCTTTCTGAGTTCTTTGAAGGTCTCGGTCTCTTCACCGGCGTCTGCAGCCTCTTCTTTCCCGGCTGCAGCGGCAGGAGCCGCTTCAGGGGCATCCAGACTCACGCCATCGATCAGTCTGGCAAGGCGGCCGATGGTCTTTGCAGCAGAAGCTTCGGTGACGGAGAGGATCGCATCGAATTCATCCTCAAGTCTGGCAACAAGGCCGACGAACTTGACGGAGGGGCCCTTCATGTCGTCGAGGAGCGTATCATCTTTGAGCGAAGCTTCATCGACTCCATAGGTCTGG
>CACYDX010000222.1 GCA_902773255.1 Oscillospiraceae bacterium | reverse complement strand
TGTTTTACTCGTCGTGTTAATGCTGTGCACACTCTGCACGTCCTTTGCCGAAGACGCTGCTGAACCGCAGTTTTCCACCGTCGCGCAGGCGCTGGAGGCGGACGAAGAGGCCTTCTTTGGCTGGAATAACAGAAATTATGTGGCCATCGTGAAGATGGAGGATCGTTTTATCCGCGTGGTCGCCGCAGTCAATGAGGCCGTTCTTGAAAAGTATGACGCCATTGAGGCTACAATCGATTATGACAATATTGAAGATTTTTTACGGATCGACGCGGAAATGGACGAATTGGGCAAGTCGCTTCCCGTGGCTTATACGGAAGATGTCACCGGCGCGATTCTGAGCCAGGCGGAATTGGACGCGTTGGCTGGCAAGTCCGTCAGCGAACTGGAGGAAGAGGAATACACGCTGGAATCGTATTATACGAACGACATCACCGGAGAAGTCATTTTTGAGCTGGCTTACGGGATGTTCCGGTATGAATGTGTGATGAATGAATCCATCGAGACTTACCAGTTGTTCTATGAAACCGATGAGCTGGGCAAACTGACCGTCAAAAGCGCGAAGTTTTGCAATTACTCCAGTAACGTGCTTGACCTGAGGTATCACGCTGACGGCACGCACGATCCCATTGAGGACGGCGCTGATTTGTCGGATTTCAACCTGATGGATGTTCTGGATGAGGTGATGAAGGAGCAGGGGTTCGATTTTGATTTCGGCTCCCTGTTCGGCGGTTTTGCTGATCCTTCACAGAGTGATGGCGAATAAACGGCCTGCGCCGTGAATCCGAATAGGTGTTCAGGAGCGGGGAGAAGGGCTGACAGGCTGGATTTATGACGGCTCCGGGCGTTTTGCCCGGAGGCTGTTCGTTTTGGATTGATAAAGCAGATGAAAAATGGTATAATATAGAAAAACGAAAGATTTAAATAAGAATTAACATAAAAAACGCCGCAAAATGGGTGCGAAAACCGTTTTATATTCTGTGATCGCAAAACAAAACCGTTCTCCCCGTTTTCCCGCGCAAAGTGACGCGAAGGGAGCAGATGGAGCATGAGGATCTTCATGTATAGTGGAAAGACGAAGCTCGAGAAGGATGGAAAAATGAAGAAGATATTTGCTGTGGCGCTTGCGCTCATTCTTTGCTCTGCTGCCGTATATGCTGAGGAGCATCCCGCGTGTTGGATCAGGAATTATACATATGAATACCACCCTGATCCGGTGAGGACAGGAGCCTTTAAACATTCTGAAGATCTGCTGATCTGCGATTGTTGCGGTGAATCAACGCACGAGTATTATGATGAGCCGTTCTATTCAGCATATGACGAACTGCGGTTCTGCCCGGCCTGTGTCAAAAGCGGTGCTGCCTGTGAAAAGTATGATGGTTCATTTCAGGATATAGCAAGCCTTGACAGCGTAAGCGATGATGCGAAGACGGCCGAACTTCTGTACAGAACACCTGGTTATGAAGCCTTTCAACAGGAGTATTGGCGGGCGCACTGTGACGACTACTGCGCTTATCTCGGTGCAGTCGGTTATGCTGATTTGTTGGATATGGGCATTGTAGATGAGGTAGTGGACGATGTTATATGGGAACGGTACTTTTCGCAATATGATCCAAAGGAAATCATCCTTCTCCTCGAAAAAGGCGGCCAGACGCAGGGATATCTTTTTCAGTGTCTTCACTGTGGCAAATACTTGCTTTGGGTAGATGCTGACTGAGCAAGATCGCGATATTGTTTTATATGCCCCCTCTCCGTTTTCCTGCGCAATACGGGACGAAGGGGAGGGGCAGAAGAGCAGGAAAAGTGTCTTATAGAGCAAGTTTTTATTTAATGCTATAAAGGCTGCCGGTTCAATCAGGGGGTGAATAACATGTGCTGGTTTATATATGGAGTAGTTCAGGGTGATGTAGACGACGATGCTTTGAATAGTATCAACAGTCGACATGACTGCACGCTGGCAAGAGGTACACGTCATGATGTGAAAATGGCAGCCCTAATAAAAGAATATTCTGATGAATAATAGTGTATATTTCTTCGACTGCCAGCTTTTCCATGCAATATGAGGCAGAGTGATGGAAAGACCCAGGAAAAATGTTTTGATTGGAAAGGAGCATAATTGGAAACGATTGATATAGACGTCAGAATCCTCAACGTGATCAAAGAACAGCAGTATGTGATTCATCATAGCAACGAGAAAGATTATGCTGATCTTGGGGAAAACGGTGTGTGCATTGAAATTTTGAATAGAAGCAGAGGTAACAGCATCTTTATTGATCGGGATGATGAATTTACCTTATCTTTCGGATACATGCACAGCCACTTTTCCACAAGTGACGAAACCGAGATCGGTGAATTGGTACAGTTGATTGACGGTATTTTGAGTAACAGAATATGCGCCGTATCCATAGGACAACGCCACAAAGACAAGCAGTTCGAGTGGCTTGGCAGTACCTTCTCTCCTTCCGAAGCAGCGCAAAATGGGAATATAGAGACTTTGTTTCCGGAGATATATTCTGGCTTACATAAGAGGAGAAAATGCAACGTAATTGTACTGCAATACTGGGATGACTCATTGAATAAAGAAATACCGATGTTACAGCGGCATCGATTGCTGTGATCCACTCACTGTTTGCTTTTTCAGCGCGTATTGCGTAAAATATGGCGAGGGCGTTTTTAGGATTTTGAAAGCGAAATATGTTTGACGATCCGGCAGTTATCGAGCGGGAAATAGCTGTTTTTACCGATGAATTGATCTGTGAGGTGAAAAAGGGCAGATTGCATTCCTGCCCGTTTGAAGGCTGGTCTCTTCCTCCCCGGCGCAATACGACGCGAAGGGGAGAAACCTGACTGCCAGAAAAAACGACTTGATGAGGGTTTAAATGTAAATGGAATCAAGGATCAAAAGAGACGGATTTGAGTTTGGCAGTTTTTCCGGCAAAACGTTGGGAACGTGTAAAACACTGATTGTCACACCGAAAAACCTGGATGAAGCGGTCGCATATATCAGGCGGCAAGGGATTGAATATGTCTTTTTAGACGGGCCTGTGGATAAAGTATCTCCGCGATTTGATGTCTCGGTTCTTGGTCCGTGCAACAGCATCAGGCGTCTTTCCGTCGGTGGGTGCATCTCGGGAATCCGGTTTCTGATACAGCAGCTGCCGCTCGAATGGCTCTCAATAGATAACAGCCTGGTCAATGAAAAGCTGGATCTGTCATGTTTGACAAATCTGGAATATCTTTCCATATACAAGATGAGGAAGAACATTTGTGGTTTGTCGAATCTTGAAAACCTGAAATCGTTCAGATCGTGGAATCTTACTACGCAAACCGGTGACTTGAGTTCACTGCAAGGGTTGAAAGCCCTGCAGAGCCTGGAACTAAACTTTCCGCATCTAATGAGCCTGAATGGTATTGCCGGTTTTAGGGGACTGAAAAGGGTCAGTATCGCTTATTGCCGAAAGGCGCTCGACGTGGCTGATCTGTTCAACTCGGAAACGATAGACGAAATCGAGATAGAAAAGGG
>CACYDX010000221.1 GCA_902773255.1 Oscillospiraceae bacterium | reverse complement strand
GGCCGCCGTATCGCCGATGCCCTCGAGCTCCTTGAACCACAGCTTGGCGTGCTCTTTCTCATTCTCGGCTGTCTTCAGGAACAGAGCCGCGATCTGCTCGTAGCCTTCCTTCTTTGCCTTGGATGCAAAATAGGTATATTTGTTTCTTGCCTGAGACTCGCCTGCAAATGCAGTCTCGAGGTTCTTCTCAGTCTGTGTGCCGGAATATTTTCCCATTATTATCTCTCCTTCTTATAAATGAAATTTGTCTGCTTTTGTTCGGCGGATCAGATGCCGAGATCTGCAACAAGCCTCTCCTTGGGCTTGAAGCCGATGGATGTTGCCGCAACGGCGCCGTCCTTTATGAGAACGACCGTCGGAATGCTGGATACTCTGAATGAGTTTGCAAGCTCGGGCTCATCGTCAACGTTCACCTTGCCGACCTTCACCTTGCCTGCGTATTCGGATGCGATATCCGCTATGATCGGCGCGAGCATCTTGCAGGGACCACACCATGAGGCCCAGAAGTCCACGACTACCGGGATATCCGATTTGAGCGCTTCGGCTTCGAAGTTCTGCTTTGTTAAAACTATCTCCATGTTATTTCCTCCTTTATTCTCAGTTTATTTTGCTTTGTAATAGAGCATGCAGTGGCAGAATCCCTCAAAATCAGGGTCCTTTATCTGATCGCGGAATTCCTGGCACATGCACTTAGTTTCAGGGGTCCTCTCTCTTCTGCAGGGGCAGTAGCCGCCGGTATGCTCGAGGCCTTCCTTGATGGTCTTTACTATCTCCTCATCGGGGTTGAGCGTTATCTTCATATTCTCTCCCTTTCTCTGTTTGAACCGTTATATGTTCCACAAAAATATTATACATTATTAAAAGCGGTTTTAACAGTGGTTTCTGCAACAAAAACAGCGCCTGCCGCTCAGGAAGGCGCTGTTTCCCTTTATCGTGCTTACTCCATGCTGCAGGATTCGCAGTCGTTTATCTTGAGCTCCTCCGGATCGTAGGCTATGCCGTTTTTATCATAGTAATCCTTAACGGCAGCTCTAACAGCCTCTTCAGCGAGGACGGAGCAGTGGATCTTGTGGGTGGGGAGTCCGTCGAGCGCCTCTACGACAGCCTGATTCGAAAGCTTGAGCGCCTCTTCCACCGGCTTGCCCTTGATGAGCTCTGTTGCCATGGAGCTCGTAGCGATCGCGCTGCCGCAGCCGAAGGTATTGAACTTGCAGTCGGTGATGATGCCGTCATTCACCTTGATATACATCCTCATGATGTCGCCGCACTTGGCGTTGCCGACTTCACCGATGCCGTCTGCGTCATCTATCTTTCCTACATTGCGCGGATTCTGAAAATGATCCATTACTTTGTCACTGTACAGTGCCATGATTCTTTGCCTCCCAAATTATATCAGATGCGGGCGTTCGCCCTTTTCAAGTTCATCCCAGACCGGGGACATGTTGCGCAGATACTGCACCACTTTCGGCACAGTCTCTATTATATGGTCTATCTCGTCCATATTGTTGTATTCGCCTATGGAGAGGCGGAGAGAACCGTGGGCCACCTCATGCGGCAGACCCAGTGAAAGAAGCACGTGGCTCGGGTCTAGAGAGCCGGATGTGCAGGCGCTTCCGGACGAGGCGCAGATCCCGTAGGAATCGAGCATGAGCAGGAGCGATTCACCTTCTATGCCCTCGAAGCACATGTTCACCGTGCCGGGCACATGATGCTCGAGGCTGCCGTTTATCTTGCTGTGGGGGATCTTGGAAAGCTCGGCGAAGAGCTTGTCTCTCATCGCGATCATCTTGGCGGCATTCGGCTCCATGTTCTCGCAGGATTCCTTGAGGGCCGCAGCCAGGGCAACTATTCCGGCAACGTTCTCGGTGCCCGCTCTCTTTCCGCGCTCCTGGGCTCCGCCTTCGATTATATTGAACAGGGGCATGTTCCTCTTTGCGTAGAGAACGCCCACTCCCTTCGGAGCATGGAACTTATGGCCCGACATGGAGAGCATGTCGATATTCATGGCCTTCACGTCTATGGGCATATGTCCTGCAGCCTGGACCGCGTCGGTATGGAAGGGTATGCCCTTCGAGCGGCAGAGCGCTCCTATCTCGGTTATCGGCTGTACGGTGCCGATCTCGTTATTGGCGAACATGATCGTAACAAGCGCCGTATCTTCGCGTATGGCCGCCTCAACATCCTCCAGCCTGACCACTCCGTCCTCATGGACATCGAGCAGAGTCACCTCGAAGCCGTCTTTCTGAAGTCTGTTAAGGCTGTGCAGGACGGCGTGGTGCTCGAACTTCGTGGAGATCAGGTGCATCTTGCCCTTGCGCTTTCCGGCAAGTGCGGCGGAGACTATAGCCTGGTTGTCCGCTTCGCTGCCGCCGGAGGTGAAGTAGATCTCTCTCGGCTCCGCATTTATAAGCTCGGCAACTGTCTTCCTGGCATTCGCGACCGCCTCCGTGGCCTTCTGGGCAAAGGCGTAAAGGCTCGAGGGGTTGCCATAGAGTTCGGTGAGATACGGCATCATCGCATCGAGCGCAGCCTTGCTCACAGAGGTCGTAGCGGCGTTATCTGCATAAACAAACATATCTGTGGTTCCCTTCCTTATATCTTTAATTTTTTTATTTCCATTTTCTGCCGGTTATCAGATCTTCGAGCGTCACCTTGTCCAGGTATCCGTTCACAAGGTCATCGAGCTCTTTCCACATGGGCAGAGTGAGGCAGGCTCCCGCGTTTTCGCATTCAACGTTTCCCTCTTTGATGCACGCCACCGGGGCCAGAGTGTCCTCTATGCAGCGGAGTATCTCGCCGACAGAGTATTCATCGGGCTTTCTGCAAAGCCTGTAACCGCCTTCCTTGCCTCTGGTGCTGTCCACGATATCGGCCTTCTTAAGGCTTCCCACGATCATCTCCAGATACTTCATGGAAATGCCCTGTCGGTCGGCAATGGTCTTCAGAGAAATATAGCCGTCATCGGGATGCTGGGCAAGATCTATCATCACTCTGAGTGCATATCTTCCTTTGCTTGTAATATTCACGATAAGCACCTTAATTCCTATTATTTTTCTGTGGATTGAATATACCACAAAAAAAGTAGGAATTAAAGTGCCTTGATTTCTGTTGCTGTGCAAAAAATGCACAGCACACGTTTGTGGCTTCTGTTTACTTTAGCTCGCTAATGTGCTATCTTGTCAAAGTAAACTTTTGACCTGTGGAGGTTTAAAAAATGAAAAAGATATTGTGCCTTGTGCTTGCACTGGTTATGATCGCAGCGCTGTGCGCTTGCGGAAAACCTGCTGAAAAGCAGAAATTCATTATGGGCATCGACCCTGAGTATCCCCCCTTCAGCTATCTCGGAGATGACGGCAAATACACCGGATTCGACGTTGAGGTATGCCAGGCTGCCTGCGACAAGCTCGGCTGGGATATGGAGATCTTCGCTGTGAACTGGGATGAGAAGCTCGTTCAGCTCGATTCCAAGGAGTGCGACTGCGTATGGTCCGGAATGACCATTCTCGACAGCATGTATGAGAAAGGCTATGTTATCTCAAAACCCTATTACGACAACACCCAGGTGCTCATGGTAAAGGCTGACAGCGGATATGGCTCCGCCGCAGATCTTGCAGGAAAGAAAGTTGCAGTCCAGCTTGGAACCTCCGGTGAGGCTCTTCTTCAGGGTGACCTTGCTGATCTCGCCTCCTCTTTTGAAGAGGTAGTTACCTGCCAGAGCTTCCTTCAGTGCTTTGCTGAACTTTCCGGCAATGCTGTTGCGGCCGTGTTCGTTGACTTGCCTGTTGCATCCTCTTATGCGGCACAGAACCCCGGATTCCTTATAATCAACGAGAATCTCGGAGCTGAGCAGTACGGCATCGCATTCCGCTCAGGTGACGCTGAACTCTGCGCCAGCATCGAAGGAGCGGTAGCCGATCTCGTGAAAGACGGCACATATGCCAAGATCGCCGAGAAATATCCCGATATCGTTAACAACCTGCTCTTCCTTAACAGCTGATAAGAACAGAGTTTTATCAGTAAACTGCCCGAAAGCGCATTTTTTCTTGCGCTTTCGGGATATTCTGTCTTTTTAAGGAAATGAGGACTCTCCCATGTCACTTTTGACAATGATACTGAAGATGAGCGAAGGTCTCGGGAAGACCTGCGCCATCTTTTTTCTGACACTTCTGTTTGCGCTGCCGCTGGGCATGATAGTTGCCCTGATGCGCATGAGCAAAAATAAAGTGATCTCCTCTGTTGTCCGCTTCATCATATCTGTGCTTCGCGGAACTCCTCTTATGCTGCAGCTGCTCGCAGTCACATACGGGCCTTATTATCTTTTCGGCTCGAATGTAATGAAGAACAAGCTGATCCCCGTGGTTATTGCATTCTCGATAAACTACGCTGCCTATTTCGCCGAGATCTACCGCGGAGGAATTGAATCCATATCCGTGGGGCAGTATGAGGCCGCTGAGGTACTGGGATACTCGAAAGTCCAGACCTTCATGCGGATAATACTCCCGCAGGTGTTCAAGCGGATCCTCCCCAGCATTACCAACGAGGTGGTAACACTCGTTAAGGACACTTCAATGGCATTCACAGTATCCTACACGGAGATGTTCACCATAGGAAAGCAGATCGCGAATTCTCAGACGAGCTTCACGCCCTTTATAGTTGCCGGAGTATTCTACTACGTGTTCAACGCTGTTGTGGACTACGTGATGGGCAGGATCGAGAAGAGACTCGATTACTATAAATGATAAAGGAGGAGCTGAGAAATGTCTGAAAAAACTAACGTTCAAACGGCAGGACCGGCCTCTCCCAGCATACTGGAGATACGCGGACTTCAGAAATCCTTTGCAGAACTTTCGGTGCTGAAGGATATCTCCCTCTCCGTGGATCGCGGTAATGTTATGTCGATAATCGGGCCGTCCGGCTCCGGAAAATCCACGCTTCTGCGCTGCGCCTCATTCCTTGAAACGGCTGACGGCGGAGACATACTTTATGACGGACAGTACGCCGTGAACAGCGGCGTCTATGCCTCAAAGGCGGAATTGAACCGGTTCAGGACCAAATTCGGGCTGGTGTTCCAGAACTTCAACCTTTTCCCGCACTACTCCGTGATGAGAAACATAACGGAGCCGCCAAT
>CACYDX010000220.1 GCA_902773255.1 Oscillospiraceae bacterium | reverse complement strand
GTGGAGACGATGAAATCCCAGAAATCGAGCCATGCGCTGCCCTCTGCGAAGGGCTGGAAGGAGAAGGCGCTGTAGCCCAGGGCAGTGGTGAGGGCGAGCAGGAAAATGACGATGCCGCAGATAACGCTGCCCTTGGGACGTGACCAACCGGTCTTTTCACGGGCCATCGCGAGAATATTTTCAAAAACGGCAAGCTCAGTGGACATAGCCGCAAAGACCATGAACAGGAAGAAGAGCGTGCCCCAGAATCTGCCGCCGGCCATGTTGTTGAAAACTGTGGCCATGGTGTTGAACAGAAGTGCGGGACCTGCGCCGACCTCCACACCGTAGCTGGAGCAGGCGGGGAAGATGATGAAACCGGCAACGATGGCAACGACCGTATCGAGAATGATAACATTGACGCTCTCGCCCATGAGTGAGCGCTCTTTGCCGATGTAGCTTCCGAAAATGGCCATGGAGCCAATGCCCAGTGAAAGAGTGAAGAACGCCTGGTTCATGGCGCCGACGACGACGCTTCCATTGATCTTTGTAAAGTCGGGTACAAGATAGAACTTGAGGCCCTCTCCCGCATTGGGAAGTGTGGCGCTGCGGATCGCGAGGATTATCATGAGGATAAGGAGCGCGACCATCATGTATTTCGTGACGCGCTCAAGACCGCCCTGCAGATTGAAGCAGAGGATGCCAAACCCAACAATGACCGCTATTGCAAGAAAGATCACATTGACTCCGGGATTCGTGATCATGCCGACGAAGTTGAGGCCTTCATTCTGGCCGATGAGGAACTTCCAGAAATAATAGATCATCCATCCGGTGACTACCGTATAGAATGCCATGAGGGCTACGTTGCCCAGCAGGGCGAACCAGCCGTGGATATGCCATTTTGAGCCCGGTTTTTCAAGTTTCTGATACATTCCGATCGGGCTTGCCTGGGATGCGCGGCCCATCGCAAATTCCATCACCATGACAGGGAGCCCCAGGATAAGCAGGCAGAGGATATAAACAAGGACGAATCCGCCGCCGCCGAACTGACCCGTCATCCACGGGAATTTCCATACGTTGCCGCAGCCGATGGCACAGCCGGCGCTCAGCAGGATGAAGCCCAGTCTGCTGCCGAGTCTTTCTCTTCCATTGTCCACAAAAACACTTCCTTTTACTGATTGATTTTGGTTGCAGCATTCCGTTTCTTTACCGATTTAAATTAACGGAACATTAATAGTATATTTTTATCACCTCGGAGCAGATTTGGCAAGTATTCTTTTTGAAAAACAGGAACTTTGTTTCCGAGGTCAATTTGAATCCCTGACTTCTACCCATTCCAGCTCAAAGTCGTTCATAGTCATTCCTACAGCCCAGTTGGCCACCGCCTGCTCATACTGCTCTTTGGTGACATTATTTCCCTGCCCGTCGCTGTATGTTACCAGAGGATCGGATTCGGGATCCTCATACTGTTCATGTTTTGAGCAGATAGTTGTCAGCTCAACGTTTCCTTTGTTCAGGCAGAGCACGACTTTAGCAGAAAAGTTTTCAGCCATACCGCTTCGTGCAACATCATCGAACAGATAGTAATAAAGATTTGAAGCCTCGCTGTAATAGCAGTTGACCGCTTCAGTGATAATATCCGGATAAGATCCGCCTTCACCAAGGTCGTCTGAACACTCTGCGATACCAGAGTAATCCTCTCTGACCTCCCAGATCTCAGCATAGGTATAGAGTCCAGAACCCTGCAGGGATGCTGTGATCACTTCGAAGCGTCCGTTATGGTCCAGATCTGTGATCGTATAGAACCAGTCACCATAATCCCACGCCTCAGACCAGAGATCGTAGTGGTCCATTATCAGGGCTCTCTGCTGATCCTCAGACATGGACTGAACAGCAGTATCTGCCGGCTGTTCCGTTGCCATATCCTGATCCTGCTTTGCAGGCCCGGAGGATTCCGGTGCTGAGGAAACAGTTATGCTTTCGGAAGCCTTCTTTCCCGCTCTGAGTTCAGAAAGGGACAGGAAAGCAACTGCTAAAACTATTATAATGAGTATGATCTTTTTAGCCATGATTATCCTCCTTGTATTTACTGCGCATCTGCCGCATCATCGGCAATGTGAACTATATCTGTTATCTGGGAATTTCCGTCAAGGTCTTCATAGAGATAAACAAAGACATATTCAGGCTCGGCACCGGGATATACGACTTTCTGCTCGCAGAGAACGCAGTAATTCATTCCTGCAACGACCTGGGTGCTCAAAAGAGCGACAGGGCTGTAATCCGCACCGAGCAGGCCTTCAAATGCGCTGTCCAGAAGACCTCCAAGTTTATCTGATATCTCCGGAGAATCAGCCTGCTTCCATCCTCCAGCAGTCGGAGTATCGGAGTCACTCATCCAGGTTTTAACGCCGGTGTTCATTATATTCTTTATCTCAGCATTTCCTTCAGTGTCCTCATAGATATATACTATGGAATATGTTTCGGGAGTACCGGGTGATATGATCTTCTCCCGGCATATAAAAGCATAATTCATGCCTGAGACGACCTGCCTGCCGATACAGGCAACAGGCGTGTATCCCGCACCGATCAGACCTTCAGTGGCCTTGTTGAAAAGCGAGGAAAGCTCATCCGTTATATCCGGTGAATCAGGATGTGTCCAGACCTCGAGCATAGTCCCGGATGAAGACGTATCAGTTTCTTCCTGCTGTGCTTCAGGGAGCTCTTCCTGCTGCGATGTTTCATCTTTTTCTGCTGTCTTACCGCATGCAGTTATTACCAGCACTATGAGAACAGCCAGCATAACAGCTAAAACTCTTCGCATTATCTTCTTTTCTCCAAACATAATAAGTGCTCTATAATATAGCCTCAAAACCGTCATAATTCAAGGACTTTATGTTAATAATGATACTTGCAGGCATCTTATATTTTAATATTGGATTCATGGCAAAAAACGGCTATAATATCTGAAGAATAGTTGCTTTTCCTATAAGATCTGAGGTGTCATAATGGATTATCAGAAACTCTATAAAGAAAAGCTGCGCAGTCCTGAAGAGGCGGCACAGCTGATAAAAAACGGAGACTGGGTCGATTACAGTCAGGCCTGTTCATATCCGCAGGCTTTCGACCGGGCTCTTTCAAAGCGCTCCGGACAGCTGTCGGACGTTAATCTGCGCTGCGCCATATCCATGGTGCCGATAGCTACGGTAGAAAATGATCCCGGCGGATCTTTCACCTTCAATGTTTGGCATTGTTCGGGGCTGGACAGAAAGTATGTGGACAGCGGGAAAGCATATCACATCCCTATGCTCTTCAGACATAACGGGAGCTATTACAGGAAAGGCTACGCGCCTGTTGATGCAGCAGTCGTTACCGTTGCCCCGATGGATGAGAACGGCGATTTTTCATACGGGCTTACCAACTGCTCGCAGCAGGAGATAATCGATGCAGCAAAGACGGTGATCCTCGAGGTCAATCCCAACATGCCGGTGGTCTGCGGGACAGAACATGATCACATCAACATAGCAGATGTTGATTGTCTGCTGGAATGCGACGCACCGATACCCACCATCAAAAGTCCCGCAGCCTCAAATCTTGACAGGAAGATCGCCGAAAACATCATGCCGTATATCACGAACGGCGCCACGCTGCAGATAGGCATAGGAGGTATACCGAACGCCATAGGCACGCTCATTGCGGAATCTGATGTGAAAGACCTCGGTATGCACACAGAACTTATTAGCGACGGTTACCTTGATCTATACAAGGCGGGAAAGATAACCAATACAAAGAAAAAGCTCAACAGGGGTATCGGTATATTCTCCATTTGCAACGGTTCAAGAGAGCTTTATGATTTCCTAGACCATAACCCATCCATACTGTCCGCGCCTATGTGCTATGTAAACGACCCGGCTGTGATCCGGGAGCTTGATGATTTCGTTTCCATCAACGGCTGCATTGCACTTGATCTATACGGTCAGATAAGCTCCGAGTCATCCGGGACAAGGCAGATCTCAGGCACAGGCGGTCAGGTGGACTTCATAACAGGCGCATTCGAGGCGGAACACGGGAGGGCTTTTCTCACAATGCACTCCACCTTCACTGACAAGGCGGGTACAGTGCACTCGCGGATAATACCAAGGTTCACTGAAGGCGACATCATCACCACCACGCGCACACAGGCACCGTTTATAGTTACGGAATACGGTATCGCTTCCCTGCCCGGCAGAACTACATGGCAGCGCGCCGAGGAACTTATAAACATAGCGCATCCCGATTTCAGAGAAGAACTAATATCTGCCGCAGAGAAACAGAAGATATGGCGTCGGTCGAACAAACGCTGATCTTATAAAGGAGCAAATCATGAAATATCGTATAGATAAAGCCGTTTTCGACATACTGCCTACCGTGTGTGTGGGCACGATATGCGTAAGGGGTGTGGATAACCGCCGCGAATACCCGGAAATATCGGAGCTGCTTGCACGCAGCATAGCCTCCTGTGAGGCCGCATATGAGAACATAAAGGTCAAGGAGGATCCGGAGATCGTTTGCTATCGTGAGGCTTTCCGCTCTCTGGGCATCAATCCGAACAAATATATGTGCTCAATTGAAGCCCTGATAAGCAGGATAGCAAAGAAAAAAGGCATGCCATGCATAAATCCTCTCGTGGATCTGAACAACGCGATATCCATTAAATACTCCCTGCCGATGGGCACACATGACCTTGACACATTGAAGGGCGATCT
>CACYDX010000219.1 GCA_902773255.1 Oscillospiraceae bacterium | reverse complement strand
CTGTTTGCCGGAGTGAGCCGGGAGAGGGCCGCTGAATATCTCAGCGGAGATTTCCTGAAGGAGCTCACCGCACAGGACGATATCCATCCCGACAGCTCAGCCGGGTACAGAATAGACGAGCACAGCGAGCTTGATCTTATCCGCTCCCTGGTGGAGGCTGATATCCCCGTTTTCCTCCACGGCCTTTCAGGCGACGGAAAAAGCGACAGGATCAGGCAGATAGATCCGGAGGTCCTGGATATAGAGCTCGTGAATGAGAATCCCGAGACGATAAACGGAAGAGCAGTATATAACGAGACGACCAATGAGATAATAGACATCAAGCCTGCATGGCTGGTGCGGCTCGAGCGCATCTGCGAAGACGGAAAGCCGCACATACTCTTTTTCGATGAGCTCACCAACGCCACAAAGCAGACACAGTCAGTCATCTTCAAGATAGTTCTCGAGCGCTTTGTGAACAACCGCTGGCCGCTTCCGGCAAAGGCGCGCATCGTTGCCGCAGGAAACGACCGCAGCGAGTCATCCGCGGCGCACGATCTTGCAGAACCGCTGTTCGGCCGCTTTGCACATATTTATATCCGGACCACGGTGGAAAACTGGATGCCCTGGGCGGTAGAAAAGAAGATCAACCATTTTGTGATGGAGTTTCTTGCCAACAACAGCCTGTATCTTCGCACGCCGTACACGGGCACTGAGTCCAATGCCGACCCGCGCCGCTGGGAGATGGCCTCGAAGGCGCTGGACGCCTCCGGCAATGACTTCTCCCTTCTGGAGCCCATAGTGGGAAGGGATACGGCAGAGGCCTTCATCCGCTTTTTCAAAGCCCGCGAGACATTTATGTCTGTCGGAGAATACACCGATGAGGAACTTTCCAGATTCAGCACGGCCCGCCGCTACCAGCTTGCTCAGCAATGCGTATGGATGGCAGGGGCGAAGCCGGATGAGGCAAGAGCTCTCGTCACAAGGCTGGGTCCGGAATATCTGGCATGGTATGAATACGTGCTGGGCGCATCCGGGAAGGACCGCTGATAGTTCAGAAAAGCGAAAAACGGCTGCACAGATCTTTAAGAGAGCTGTGCAGCCGTTTCATTTGTTCATTATTACAGTTTTCTTATCACACGGAAGAAGAACTCAGTTGCAGAGCAGATGGTTTCAAGCCGGATATGCTCATCGTTTCCATGGATGGAATGACGCTCGTCAGCCGTGAGGTCCATGGCCGAAAATCTGTATACTTTGTCCGACAAATCCCGGTAATGGCGGCTGTCGGAACACTGGACCATAAGGTAGGGTGAAACTATGCAGTCTTTCCAGGTTGCAGCCGCAGCCGCGGAGACTATCTCCCAGCCTTCGCAGTCGGTGCGGGAAACGGGGCTGGGTTCCATTGAAATAAGCGTTTTCAGCTTTACATCGCTGCTGCCGATCACGCTGCCTATACGCGCCACTGCCCCTGCGACCGAGTCGGACGGATTGAGACGGATATTTGAAACGATGGAAGCGGAAGGCGGGATAACATTCGGCGCCTTGCTGCCTTTCATCTGCGTGAAGGCAACGGTGGTGCGCAGAAGGGCGTTCAGCTCTCCGCCGGTCTTTCTCGTGAGCAGATCGAGCACCCAGCCGAAAGCCCAGAGATTTGCGAATATCATGCGGTATGCAAAGCCTGAATACCTTCCGAGAGTATCGAACATCTGGCGCACGGGCTCCGTGATGTGCATGCTGAAGGGCTTTGATTCGACCCTGGAACAGGCTTTGGCCAGTATGCCCACGGGAGTATGTGGCGCAGGCGCGGAAGCATGCCCTCCGGCTCCCGAAACGCTGTATTCAAGATTCATCAGGCCTTTTTCAGCTATGCCTATAAGGGCGCAGGGGGCTTTCACCCCCGGGAAAACATCCTGAACAACAGCGCCGCCCTCATCTATAACCAGACTGAGCTTCACGCCGTTTTCCTTAAACCAGTCCACTATGCTGACGGCACCGGGCCCGTTTATCTCCTCCCCGCCGGAAAAGGCGAAGTAAATATCATGCTCAGGCTGAAATCCCTGTTTGAGCAGGTTTTCCGCGGCGGACATTATGCCGTTGAAGGTGACCTTGGTATCGAGCGTGCCGCGGCCCCACATCACGCCGTCTTCTATCAGGGCGCTGAAGGGAGG
>CACYDX010000218.1 GCA_902773255.1 Oscillospiraceae bacterium | reverse complement strand
TTTTCATGTACGGGCTGGAGCGGAAAAAGAAGCTCGGAGAGGAGCATGTTTTCGATTTTACGCTCGGAAACCCGAGCATTCCGGCCCCCGAAGAAATAAAAACCGCGATCGTTACCATGCTGAATACCGAGGATCCCATAAAGATCCACGGCTATTCTCCCTCCGCCGGGGATCCCGTAGCGCGGGAAGCGGTAGCAGCTGACCTCAGCTCAAGGTTCGGGATGGATGTGAAGCCCGGAGAGATCTTTCTCACCTGCGGAGCGGCCCCGGCACTGATATCTGTCATAAAGGCGCTGATGACAGAAAACGGCAGCGAGATAATGGTGCTTGCGCCTTTCTTCATGGAGTACAGGCCTTTCATAGAATCCAACGGGGGAAAATGCGTCGTCGTTCCGCCCGATACGCGGGATTTCAGCAGGATAGATACGAAGGCGGTCGAGAGTCTCATTTCCGAAAGAACACAGGGCGTGATCGTAAATTCACCCAATAACCCCACAGGCGCTGTATATCCCGAAAGCGAGCTCAAAGCTCTTGCCGCTGTTCTGGAAAGAAAAAGCGCCGAGTTTGGCCATCCGATCTATATAATAGCGGATGAACCGTACAGAGAACTGGTTTATGATGATGTTGAGGTACCGTTCATTCCGTTGATATATAAAAATACAGTGGTCTGCTATTCCTATTCCAAGTCCCTCTCCCTTCCCGGCGAGCGTATAGGCTATGTATATGTTCCGTCCTTCGCCGAGGACAGCGAGGAGCTGTTCAACGCGGTAGCGGGGGCGGCCAGGATAACCGGACACATCTGCGCACCTACCATTATCCAGAAGGTGATAGCCGCTTGCGCCTCTAAAAGGCCTGATCTCAAGGCATATGATGAAAACAGAAGACTTCTCTACGAAAACCTCCGCGATATCGGTTATGAGTGCGTAAAGCCGCAGGGTGCATTCTATCTGTTCGTAAAAGCCCCGAACGGTGATGCGAATGTTTTTTCGCAAAAAGCCAAGCTGGGGCACAATCTGCTCGTTGTACCTTCCGATGCATTCGAATGCCCGGGATATCTGAGGGTCAGCTACTGTGTGTCTAAGGATACGATAATCAACAGTATTCCCGCATTCAGAGCCATGATGAATGAGATAAAAGGCTGAGGCCTATTTCTCGGAATAAGCGGAATAAACCGTGCTATTGTTCATATATTGATGTTTATTACATCCTTCACAGGAGTATAATAGTATCAGAAGATAATAACAGGATAGGGAAAGGGGATGAAAGAAATGACCACCGGAGTATATTATATCCTTACCTTCGGCCTGCTGATAGCCAGCCTGATCATTTCAGCTTCCGTCAAGTCACAGTTCAGAAAGTATTCATCTGTTGCCGCACCTTTTACGGGCAGGCAGGCAGCGGAGAGGATACTGCGTGCAAACGGGATCTACGATGTTGCAGTCACAGGCATCGGCGGCACTCTTACGGACAATTACAGCCCGGCGAACAAGACGCTGAACCTTTCGGAAAATGTCATCGATACGGCGTCAGTCGCCGCAGTGGCGATAGCCGCCCATGAGAGCGGGCACGCCATCCAGCATGCGCAGGGATATGTGCCGCTGAACATAAGGAAGACGCTTGTTCCCGCAGCGAACATCTGCTCGAGATTCTCTTATATCCTCGTGCTTCTGGGACTGTTCCTGCAGCAGTTCAGTTTCCTTATAGACGTCGGCGTGATCATGTTCGCGGTAGTGGTGCTGGTGCATCTCGTCACTCTGCCTGTTGAGGTGAACGCATCTCGCAGGGCCCTTGCCAATATGGAATCACTGGGCCTTGTTTCGGCGGATTCCGAGGGCATTGCGAGAAAACTCCTCAATGCTGCAGCGCTCACATACTTTGTGGCTCTCGCTTCAGTGCTCGTGCAGTTTTTGAGACTGCTGAGCCTTGCCAGAAGAAGAAACTGAAAACAGCAGCCTGAGAAAAACCTGAGGGAGGCGCTTCCAAGTGAAGCAGCCTCCCTGTTTTTTATTCTGTTACGGGTCTGGATTCTTCCATTTCTTTGTTTATGTCCATCTTCAGCAGCACTATCAGCATTATCACCGAGACTATCAGCGGAGCCCAGCCGAGAAGCGCACAGATCGTATGAAGTGTGGCCGGTGTCTGATTCATCTTCAGCGCCTCGTCGAAGCCCGCTCTTGATAGAGCGAAGGCCATAAGCTGCACGGCGCCCGCTTCCGCAAGCTTGCTCGCAAGATTGTCTCCGGCTGCTACCATGGAGTCGATCCTCCTGCCGTTCTTCCACTCTACTATATCCGCAATGTTATTGCGGTTCGTGTTGAACATGACGAAGGTTATCGTGGAGCCGAGGCCAACCGACAGCGCGTTGATATATATACTTGCAACTGAATAGGGATTGATGATGAACGGGATCTTTCCGATAAGCTGGAGCACCGCGCCGAGGATCATGGTGTTCTTCCTGCCTATCCTGCTGTCCACCACAGGCGTCAGTATGGAGGTCGCAATCGCCACCACGAGATACACTGCGAGTATCGGCGTCGCCTTAGAGCTTGCCCCCATTATGTAAGCAGCGTAGTAATTGATATTGTTCATTATCAGCACGGTGATTATACCGTAGCAGATTATATAGAACATGTTGAGCACCCAGGACTTGCATTTGAACAGCATCTTATAGGCCTGAAGCAGGGAGATCTTACTCTCGTCATCCGAACTCTGCTTAACACGCTCCTTGGTGGTGAAGTAATGGGTAAAACAGCCGATTATACAGATAATGCCCATGACGAGCGCAGTTTTGAACAATGCAGGAGCATCTCCTGAGCCGATGATCGCGCCTTCACCCTGCAGTCCGCCGAAGAGTTTTACCAGAGGAGTGACGGCAACGGAGCCTATGCCGCTTCCAAGGCAGCCGCCGAGGCTCCTGAAAGCGTTGATGGACTTTCTGTCAGAGTCCAGGTTGCTTGCGAGCGAGCCCATGGAGTTATAGGGCATGGCGAGAAAGGTATAGAGCGCTTCGAAAACGAAGTAGATCACCAGACAGAGAATGACTGTAAGAGTCTGACCGGTCTTGAAATCCGAAAACATCAGCACAATCGTAACTGCCCATGGCACAGCGCACCAAAGCGCATAGGGCCGTACCTTCTCCCCGTTGCGGAAGGTATGGTTTGCCGAGAATATGCCGATGAGCGGATCATTCACGGCGTCCCAGATCGTGCCGAGGGTGAGGATGGTGCCTGCTGTGAGCACCGGCACCTTCAGAACGTTCGTCAGGAAAATCAGATAATAGATGTTTTTGAAATTGAATACTATGTTGCTGGAGGTGGAGAAGGTCATGAAACCGAACTTCTCCTTCAGGCTGATCATGGTGTTTTTCATATGTATAAAGCCTTTCGGACAGATAATGCTATTCTATTGTCTTTCATCTGAGATTTCAACAGATTATGAAAATAAAAAACATAAATAGATAGGATCCTATTATTTTTACACCTCTCCTGTGTTTGCCCTGTCTGCGCACATCCCCAGGCATACTTCGAGATTAACAGCGAGAACTACTGATATAAATAAAAACCAGCAACGGCTTCGGCATTTCCGCCGGAGCCGTTTTTCATATATAAATATTTTAGCCCATGCAGATCATTCAAGTTCTGCGGGGGCTTTATACTTGAACAAAAGCGAAAACATTAATCCGCAAGAAGGTATGCATGATCCACTTTCCTAGTATATGCGTACTATGTTCTATTCTCCCTATCAACCGAGTATTCCTGACGGCAAGTTTCCGTCAGAGATTTTGAAATGGCAGAGAGAACGTTGAAAGTATTGGTATTACTGGTTTTTATTCTTTTTACCACGTGGCAGAGAGACATGAATGGCAGAGAGAACAGTCCCCTCTCTCGACCATGTGGTAGAGAGAGCAGAGCCTTTGGTATTGCTGAATTTCCATCCTCTCTCTGCCATCTGCGAGTTTCTGACGGCAATTGTCCGTCAGAAATCCTCAAATGCTCAAATGAACCCTCAAAGTATTGATATTACTATATTTTCTTCATTTGAGGGGGACCGCAAGTGAACAAGTGAAACCTCAATTGAGGGGCTTCACTTGCGGTGGCCTCAAATGAGCAAAGCCTTGGTATAACTGCGTTTGCGCCTCACTTGCTCAAATCTGTATTCCTGACGGAGAAGACACGTTAAAGACTGAATGACAGAGAGAAGCAGTCCTGCTCTATGTGGGATCGCTTCTCTCTTTTTGTTGCACAGGCTCTTGACAAACAGAATTCCGTAAAGTATACTTTGTTATACTGAGTTATACAAATCATACTTTTTATAACAAAAGAGGGTAACGATATGAAGCTGCCAAAACCAAAGGGCAAATATGCCTGGACCGCAACGGTCGGTGAAAAGGGCCAGATAGTGATCCCCAAGCAGGCGAGAGAGCTTTTCGGCATAGAGCCGGGAGATACTCTTCTTCTGCTGGGCGATGAGAAGAGGGGCATTGCCATTCCGCCGAAGGAGCAGTTCACAAAAATCCATGAAAGAGTATTCGGAGATGATCTCGGAGGCGAGAACGAATGAGCATTGTTGAAGTAAAGGGACTGTGCAAGAAATATCCGGAGTTTACGCTGGATAACGTGAGCTTTTCCCTTGAGAAGGGGAGGATCACGGGCTTTATCGGCAGAAACGGCGCCGGAAAGACCACCACGATCAAATCTATTCTCAATCTCGTCCATCCGGATGCAGGTGAAGTATCCTATTTTGGTATGCCTCTTGCCGGAAACGAAGCGGAGATAAAGACGCGCATAGGCTATTCCACGGGCTCGCTGAACTACTATCCGAGAAAAAAGCTCAAGGATCTTATCGCCGTAACGAAGCTCTTCTATCCAAACTGGAACGATGAAGCGGCGCGTAAATACGCAGAGCTTTTCAAACTCGACCTGAACAAAACGCCCCTGGAGCTCTCCGAGGGCATGAAGGTAAAGTGCAATCTGCTGCTTGCCATGTCACACGGGGCGGAAGTGCTCATCCTCGATGAGCCGACGAGCGGGCTCGATCCCTTCTCCAGAGACGAGCTTCTGGATGTTTTCCTTCAGCTGAGGGATCACGGCGTTGCGATCCTCTATTCAACGCATATAACCTCGGATCTTGAAAAGTGCGCGGACGATATCCTTTATATCCGCAACGGCAGGATAATATCCTTTGCGGACAGAGAGAAGTTCATTGAAACGATGGGGCAGCCGGGAGAGACTCTGGAAGAGATCATGCTCCGGTCGGAAAGGGAGGCGCGCGATGCGTAATATGCTGAAAAAAGAGATGAAGCTCAGCGCTTCCATCCTCAGCTATCTTTTCATAGCCTTCGGATTCATGACGATGATACCGGGATATCCAATTCTCCTCGGCGCTTTCTTTACCACGCTGGGTATCTTCCAAACCTTCCAGAGCATGCGGGAAAACAACGACACTGTGTATTCCGCGCTCCTGCCTGTTCAAAAGAAGGACGTTGTCCGCGGAAGATATACCTTCGTCATCTTTATAGAGATGTGCAGCTTTGCGATAATGGTGATCATGACGCTCCTGCGCATGACGGCTTTTGCAGATGCAGCAGTGTACAGAGCCAATGCCCTGATGAACGCGAATCTAGTGTTTCTCGGATTTGCCCTGCTGATCTTCGGCTGCTTCAACAGCGTGTTCGTCGGAGGCTTCTACAAGACGGCCTTTTATTTCGGAAAGCCCTTCGTCATCCATATAATCATAACGTTCATCATAGTATTCATCGCGGAAGCCCTGCACCATGTCCCTGGCCTTGAGGCCGTGAATGCATTCGGATTTGAGCATATAGGTCTACAACTCATTTTCCTGCTGGCAGGTGTTGCTGCTTTCATACTTCTCACGGTGCTGTCGCTGAAGAGATCGGAGAGGAATTTTGAGAAGATCGACCTGTAATTACAGGAGGACGATATGGAATATGAGCACATAGTGCACCCGTTCCCGCCGCTTTATGATGAAAACAGCAGGATCCTCATCCTCGGCAGCCTGCCCTCGGTGAAGTCGAGGGAGCAGATGTTCTTCTACGGGCATCCGCAGAACCGCTTCTGGCCGCTTATCGCGAGGCTGCTTGATGAACAGGAGCCGCGGTCGATAGAGGAGAAAAAGCAGCTCGTTCTGAAGCACAATATAGCCCTCTGGGATACGATATACAGCTGCGATATCATGGGCTCGGGGGACAGCAGCATAAAGAACGTTGTTCCTACGGACCTGAAGCCTGTTGTTCAGGGATCGAAGATAGAAAGGGTTTTCTGCAACGGGAAGACCTCATGGAAGTATTACCACCGCTTTCAGGAAAAGGAACTGGGGATCGAAGCGGCGGCTCTGCCTTCCACAAGTCCGGCAAATGCCGCGTGGACGATCGACAGACTTGCTCAGGCATGGAAGATCATACTGGAATGTGATATGCGTACTGAAAAACAACGGTTTTGAGAGCAATTTGTAATTAAAGCGGAGGCTTCCGGCCTTCGCTTTAAATTTTTTAATTATTTGATTAAATTAGGTAAAATTCTAGCTTGTATAATACCTATATTTTTGTATAATTTTAACTGAGGTGGGGCCTATGAACATCGATACCGAAACCATCGTTTCGGTATCCGAGGCAAATCAGAATTTTTCACGGGTCACCCGGATAGCGGACTCAAAGGGAGAGGCAGTTATCTTCAAGAACAACAGGCCGAAATATCTCCTCATCGATCTTGAAGGTCCGCCGTTATCCGGCCTGAACGAAAAAGAGAAGCTCCGATTTGTAGCAGAGAGGATACTGAACGACAACCGACCCTCAGCTGCAGGGAATAAACGAAAGAAGGAAATTTAAAATGGAAAACGAAAATAAAGAAAAGTTTCTGAATTCTACGGCCGTATTGAACATCCTCGTGATGGTCCTCACCATAGCAGTTGTGATAACCTGCATCTCCTGCCTCTGGTCCGTTGAGAGGGCAAGGGAGAAGATGGCCGATATCGAAGCCGCGATAGGCGAACTGAAGTCCTCCGCCCCGCTGGACCAGTTCTGGACTGACGGCGCCATGGCGAAATACGGCACCACCGGCAGTTTCGAGGGCGAGATAAAGACCGTGTTCATCACCTATAAGGACTACGGCACCGGCTATAATGAGGGCGAGATAATCGTTGTGAGCAATGACGAGGATTACCAGAACATATCCCTTGATAACAGCGGAGCCGGCATAACCGAGCTCAGCGGCATCATAGAGGAGTATCTCAAGGCCAGCAACGGAGAGCTCGTGATCCTCGTCAGCAGGAACAGATTCTCCGAAAGCGACCTTGCCAAGCTCGAAGAGATGATAACGGGCCATATCAACAGCTACGCGGCCTGATCACCGCTTTTTCACAACATCACAGAGGCCCGGATAAGACGTAAAAAAGCAGCGGTTTCACACCGCTGCTTTTCGTTTGCAAATTATCACCGAAAAATGCAAAAAACTCTTGCAATATGAAGGGCCTTCTGTTATTATATTCAAGCATTTCGCACGAAAACGGACTTTTCTCCATGTGATCCGGGCATAAAAGCGCGGGTTTGGAGGAGAGGAAGAAGTTTTCGGAGGAAAAAACAA
>CACYDX010000217.1 GCA_902773255.1 Oscillospiraceae bacterium | reverse complement strand
TTTGTGTCTTTTCGTGGAAGAGCATAGAAAAGCAACAGCTCAAGGGCATTTATCTCATTAAAGCCCTGCAGGCCGTTTTCTTTGAATCTTTCTCTGAGCCTTTCCCTGTGCCCGTCATGAATTCCCATGATCCACCTCAAATATCCATATTTGCGTAAGCATTAAGATCTGTGCCTGCCGTGTTTCCTGCAAGAAATTCATAGTAAGCCTGTGAACCTATCATAGCCCCGTTATCACCGCAGAGCTTCAGCGGCGGGATATACAGAATGAGTCCTCTGTTTTCGCACGCCTCTTTGAAGTCAGCTCGTATTCTTTTATTTGCTGCAACACCGCCCGCAACAACGACTTTTTTAAATCCGAATCTTTCAGCTGCAAGCATAGTTCTCGGAACGAGGCTCTCACTTACTGCTTTTGTAAACGAAGCTGCAAGAGAGGCCCTGTCGAGATCTTTTCCTGTCTGTCCGCAGTTATGCACCAGATTTATCACAGCAGTCTTAAGTCCCGAAAAACTCATATCGAACTCATTATCTGTAACATGAGCAATCGGAAAGACATATCTGCTGTCATCTCCGCCCTGTGAGAGCTGTTCGACAGGCTTTCCTCCGGGATACGGCAGTCCGAGCACTCTTGCTGTTTTATCGAAGCACTCACCGGCAGCATCATCTCTTGTGCTGCCGATTATCTTCATATCGGTATATCCGTCAACTCTTATCAGCATCGTGTTTCCTCCCGATATAGCAAGACAGAGGAAAGGCGGCTCCAGTTCAGGATAGGCAAGATAATTTGCGGCTATGTGGCCTCTTATGTGGTGAACAGGAATAAGCGGCACTCCAAGTGCGAATGCGCATGTCTTGGCAAAATTCATGCCTACAAGAAGCGCTCCAATAAGGCCGGGGGCATAAGTTACAGCAACCGCATCTATATCACTTTTTACAATGCCCGCTTCCGAAACCGCCTTTTCCGCAAGATACGCAATAGCCTCTACATGACATCTTGAGGCTATCTCCGGCACTACTCCGCCTTATATTGCATGCAGATCCGCCTGCGAGGCAATGCAGTCAGACAGTATCTTTCTGCCGTCTTCCACAACGGCAACAGCCGTTTCGTCACATGATGACTCTATTGCAAGTATTTTCAAGTCTTTTCCTCACTAAAGAATTTTGTCATTATCACTGCGTTTTCCTTAGGCGCCTGATAATAGCCTTTTCTCAAGCCGGCCTTTTCGAAACCGTGTTTTCTATACAATGTTATCGCAGGTATGTTGCTTTCTCTCACTTCGAGTGTGAGAAACGTCAGTTTCAACTCTTCTGATCTCATCTGAAGTCCGGATAACAGAGCATCTGCAATGTGATTTCTTCTGGCCGCGGCAGAAACTGCAACATTTGTTATATAGCCCTCATCCAGAACACAATACATCCCTGCATATCCTAGTATGCAGCTGTCTTCGCCCTTCGCACATAGTATGGTATATCTTTCATCTTCGATCTGCGACAGGATCTGCTCTTTGTTAAGCGGAAGAGATAAGCACTCTTTCTCTATCTGCTCAATACTTTCTGCATCTGAAGCTTCAGCGGGAACGATAATATATGCTTGCATTTATCATTCTCCTGTCAGTGTGCCTCTGCCCAGGAATATCCGGAACCCACTTCAACAAGGAGGGGCACTGAAAGGGATGCGGCGTTCTCCATTTCTCTCTTCAGGATCTTCGAAGCCTTTTCCCTTTCATCTTCAGGGCACTCTACTATCAGTTCGTCATGCACCTGCAGAACGAGCCTTGCTTTCATACCGTCCTCTTTGAATCTGTCCCTTACTTTTATCATAGCTATCTTGATTATATCGGCTGCACTTCCCTGAACGGGCATGTTCCTCGCTACCCTTTCACCGAAGCTGCGTATATTGAAATTATTGTTCTTTAGCTCCGGCATGTTGCGGCGTCTTCCGAACATAGTCGTAACATAGCCGTCTTTTTTTGCATCCTCTATGGTTTTTTCCATATAGTTTGCAATACCGCTGTAGGTGGCATAATACGAATCCATATAACTTCTGGCTTCGGCTACGCTCACGTTTATGTCCTGAGAAAGTGCGAATGCTGAAATGCCATATACTATGCCGAAATTAACTGCCTTTGCCTTTGATCTCAGGTCAGGAGTTACATCCTCCAGCGGAAGTCCGAAAACTTTTGCAGCAGTTACAGCATGAAAGTCCATCCCGCTGTTGAATGCCTCGATCATATTCTTATCATTTGCAAGATGCGCAAGTATGCGCAGCTCTATCTGACTGTAGTCGGCGTCTACCAGCACGTTTCCCTTTTCCGGGATAAACATGCCCCTGATCTGCGCGCCAAGCTGTTTTCTTACAGGTATATTCTGAAGATTCGGCTCCGTTGAGGAAAGACGTCCGGTTGCCGTGACCGTCATCTGGAAAGTAGTATGTATCCTGTCGTTTGCATCGATATAGCCGGCAAGACCTTCCGCATATGTGGACTTGAGCTTGCTCAGCATTCTGAATTCCAATATGTCATTTATGACCGGGTGCTTATTCTGCAGCTTTTCAAGAACATCTGCATTTGTGCTCCAGCCGGTCTTCGTCTTTTTCCCGTAGGGCAGCATCAGTTCGTCGAAAAGAAAAACTCCAAGCTGTTTCGGTGAATTGATATTGAATACATAGCCGGCAGTGTCCCAGATTTTTTTCTGTGTGGATTCTATTCCCTCATTAAGGCTCTCTCCAAAGTTTTTCAGCGCTTCTCTGTCTATCTTAAAGCCGATATCCTCCATCTCAGAAATTACGGCACACAACGGCAGCTCTATATTATTGAGCAGATCCGCCATATTCAGCTCATCAATCTTTTTCTCGAGCACCGCGGCAAGTTCAGAATAAGATGATATGCCGGTATTGTCTTTCCCGAGATACTGAGGCGTTATATAGTCCAGAGAATAGTTGCTCTGCACAGAATCGAGAAGGTAAGCCGCAAGCGCAGTATCAAAAACGAAGTTTACGGCCTTTATACCCTTCACGCGAAGTCCGGATATGAGATCCTTTACATTATGGGAGACTTTTCTCACCTTGTCCGAAAAGATGAATCCCGCAATATCGTCATAGCCGCTGTCGATCGAGAAGCTGTATGCTTTTCCGTCAACATTCATTTCGAACCTTGAAAGATCAGCACCGGAAGGGATAATGCAGCACTTTTCACAATTCGTAAGTACAGCCTTGAGCTCCCCACGGTCGACAGATGAAATATCATATATTTCCGGAATCTCATCGAGACTCATCTGTTCAGCAATTTCCGCAGATATCGTTTTCGGCTCAAGTCCGTATTTTGCTATAAATCTGTTAAAGCCCAGCCTCTTGAAAAGGCCATACAATTCATCGCTTATTTTCAGCGCCTCTCCGTCATTTTCACATGAGACTTCCACAGGCACATTCTTAACGATAGTTGCAAGATGATAGGACATCCTTGCTGATCCTTCTCCTTCGGTGAGCTTTTTCCTGAGAGAATCCTTTATCTCAAGGTCTGCTATCCCGCTGTATATCGCATCGATAGAACCGTAATCCCTTATGAGCTGCATGGCGGATTTTTCACCGACGCCCGGCACACCCGGGATGTTATCCGAGGAATCTCCCATAAGTGCCTTCAGATCAACAAGATGCGGCGGTGTAAAGCCGTATTCTTCCTCAAATACCTTTGGATCATACACAATAGTCTCAGTACTGCCCATCCTGCTTTTTATTAGGCAAACTGAAGTGTTTCCCGTTATCAGCTGAAGACTGTCCTTATCGCCGGTAACAAGGATGCATGGGATATTATTCCCATCACAATATGCGGATATGCTCCCGAGTATATCATCCGCCTCAAAGCCCGGGCACTCAAGGTGTTCAATTCCCATATATTCAAGGATCTGCTTTAAGATAGGCAGTTGAGCTGCGAGTTCATCCGGCATGCCCTTTCTCTTTGCCTTGTATCCCTCGAATTCCTTATGCCTGAATGTAGGTTCACGAACGTCAAAAGCTGCAACTATCTTATCCGGTGAGTGATCATCAATAAGCTTTGAGAGGATGTTGAGAAACCCGAACAGCGCGTTTGTAGGCGTGCCGTCCGGAGCCTTAAGGTCTCTTACCCCATAAAATGCTCTGTTTATTATGCTGTTGCCGTCCAATACCATTATTTTCATTTATGATACCTCAATTTCTGCCTCTCAGCATAACTATCTCATCTCTCAGCTGCGCCGCTATTTCAAATTCAAGAAGTTTTGCAGCCTTCTTCATCTTATCTTCAAGCTCGGCAATAAGATCGTCCCTCTCCTTCCCGGTGAGCTTCACTCCGGTCTTGCCGGAAACAGACACAACGGGCGAAGAAATCTCAACGATATCATGTATATCCTTCTTCACTGTTTCCGGTACTATGCCGTGCTCTTTGTTGTATTTCTTCTGTATCTCTCTTCTTCTTTCGGTCTCGTCTATACACTTTCTCATTGAATCAGTAATAACATCGGCATACATTATCACCTTGCTGTCAGCGTTCCTTGCCGCTCTGCCAACAGTCTGTATGAGGCTTGTCTCGCTTCTGAGGAAGCCTTCCTTGTCGGCATCCAGTATGGCCACGAGGCCGACTTCGGGAAGGTCGAGTCCTTCTCTGAGAAGGTTTATTCCCACCAGAACGTCGAATTCTCCGGCTCTGAGGTCCCGGATTATCTCCATTCGTTCTATAGCTCCGATATCATGATGCATATATCTGCACCTGATCCCCGCATTGAGCAGATATTCCGTAAGGTCTTCCGCCATCTTCTTTGTGAGAGTGGTAACCAGGACTCTGTTTCCCACAGACGTTGTATCGTTTATCTCATCAATAAGATCATCGATCTCACCTTCGATGGGACGAACGAAGATCTCAGGATCAAGAAGGCCGGTTGGCCTTATTATCTGCTCGGCGAAATTGCCTGCCCTTTCAAGCTCATATTGAGCCGGGGTAGCTGATACATATATTATCTGATGTGTCCTTTCCTGGAATTCATCAAATGTGAGAGGCCTGTTGTCAAAGGCAGATGGAAGTCTGAAGCCGAATCTTACCAGAGACTCTTTTCTGGCCCTGTCCCCCCTGTACATAGCCCTTACCTGCGGGACAGTAACGTGACTTTCGTCTATGAACAGTATGAAATCTTCCGGGAAATAGTCGATAAGCGTCTTCGGTGGGGTGCCCGGAGCCCTGTTAGAGATTATCCTTGAATAGTTTTCTATCCCGGAGCAGTAACCAAGCTCCTGTATCATTTCTATATCGTAGTCTGTCCTCTGCTTTATACGCTGTGCTTCTATAAGCATGCCGTTGTCTTCAAAGTATTTAACACGCTCTTCACATTCAATCCTTATCTTTTCAACAGCAGCATCCATTTTCGCCTTTGTGGTGACGTAATGGCTCGCAGGATATACTGCCACATGTGAAAGCCTTCTCAATGGCACTCCCGTAACAGCGTTTATCTCGGTTATGCAGTCGATCTCATCGCCGAAATACTCGATGCGAACAGCCTTATCCCTTGAATATGCCGGATAAATATCCACACAATCGCCTCTGACCCTGAAGGTGTTTCGCTCGAAGGCTATGTCATTTCTCGAGTACCTAATATCCACAAGTTTTCTGAGAAGATCGTCCATAGCAAGCTTCTCGCCGGGCCTGATTGAAACAACGAGCTGGAAGTAATCGTCAGGATCGCCCAGTCCGTATATGCAGGAAACGGAAGAGACGACTATTATGTCCCTGCGTTCGAAAAGGCTGGATGTGGCGCTGTGCCGAAGCCTTTCTATCTCATCGTTTATCGAGCAGTCCTTCTCGATATATGTATCAGTATGAGGAATATATGCTTCCGGCTGATAGTAGTCATAATAAGATACAAAATACTCAACTGCGTTGTTAGGGAAGAATGCCTTGAACTCGCTGCAAAGCTGAGCGGCAAGGGTCTTGTTGTGCGCAAGGACGAGAGTTGGCCTGTTGAGAGCGGCAATGACATTGGCCATGGTATATGTTTTTCCGGAGCCAGTCACTCCGAGAAGCACCTGCTCGTCTATCCCGGCTTCCAGTCCATCAACAAGGCTTTTTATTGCCTGCGGCTGATCCCCTGTAGGTTTGAAAGGTGAAACAAGTTCGAACATCGTAATTCTCCTTCTCAGAGGATTATAACACTGCAGGCTGAAACGGTAAAGGAAATAAAAAGTGGACAAACAGGGAGTATTATGTGATAATAATAAAATAAATTAATCTCTTCAAAGGATAATCCACATGATCAATTCACCAGCTGCCGCATGGATCAACAGCGTTTTCGCAGGCTTTGATCTCGCGATAACTCAGGCCGTCCATGACCTTTTTTATCCAATAAAAGGGTTTTCTTCACCATTCTTTGATTTTATATCGCTGATGGGCAAAGGCGGCATATTTCTAATCATACTGTCGCTGGTACTTGTTTATTTCAGACGCTCAAGACGTATGGGCACGGCAATGCTGCTGGCGGTCTCCATAGGCTTCATCATCACGAATCTCTGTCTGAAGATCCTTATTGCACGTGTTCGGCCGTATGTTGACGAATCAAGTGTTTATCATCAGCTTTGGCTGCTTGTCGGTCAGCGAACAGAAAGTGACAAGAGCTTTCCCTCAGGCCATACAACAGCTGCTTTTTCAACTATGACCGCTCTTTTTTTCACAGGCAACAGGAAGTACAGCTGGACAGCTTACATCTTCGCATTCCTAATGGTAATTGCAAGGATCTATCTCGTGGTGCATTATCCTTCAGACTGTCTTGCCGGAATGCTCGTTGGATTTACTGCAGGCGTTGCCGCCACGCTGATAACGATGAAACTGCCCTATAAATGGTTCCTGCTTGATTTCAGTGCGCTGTTCCGCGGTAAGAAATACCGTGGTGCACATGAAAAAGGAGATCAGTGATGCTTTTCGGCAGACGAGACAGGATATTAAGCTTCAAAGGACCTGACAGAACGGTCGTAAACGACAGAGAGCATACGGATGATTTCAATGCCGCCGAACAGTTCGGCAGGGTCCGTCTCGGAAAGCTCTGTCTTTATTACCGCGATCTCGGGAAGAAGTACTATGTTCCCTTTGATCATATTCATAGAGCTTTCACCAGCATCAGTGAATGTACGGAAGATGAGTTCAGCAACAATCATGTTTATTTCAGGCTCATCCTCGTGCACGACGGCCAGGAGTTTGCCAACCTCATCTTCAATGAGGAAAAACTCATTGAGCAGATATATGAAAGGCTCAGGCAGATCAGACCTGACATCGCAATAGGCGTTGAAAAAAAGTAAAATGACGGAAGAGATTCCGTCATTTTTTATTGTCTTCATCAGACACTATAACTGTTTTATAATTCCGGTATATGACTCTGCCCGGATAGGCACCGGACGGTTTGCTCACATTGCTCACCTGAGTATAGTCCACAGCCTGTTTTCCGGAGCCCGCAGCCTCGGAGAACCTTACAGCAAAAGCAGCTGCCGTAATTATGTTCTCCGGAGACGGATCCCGACCTGATGACTCCAGGATAACGTGGCTCCCGTGGTAATCCTTCACATGGAACCAGTAGTCCGTTCTCCTCGCCTGCCTGAACGTGAGCGCGTCATTTTGAAGATTGTTCCTGCCGATGTATATCCTGAAGCCGTCTTCCGTTTCAAATATCATGGGTCTTGCGATCGCTGTCTTTCTTTTGCCGGCTTTTCCCTTTTCTCTTATGAATCCGGATTCCGTTAGCTCCGCTTTTATCTCTGCTATGTCTGCAGCGGTCTCAGCTCTTGTGATCTCCTCGGCAACGCTGTCAAGATATTCAAGTTCAAGCCTTTCTTTCTCAAGCATTTCAGCCAGAACGACCGCCGCTTTTTTCTTTTTATTATATTCCTTAAACAGAGCAGACGCATTCTGCTGCGGAGTCTTGAGAGGATCCAGAGCTATTTCGGTCTCCTTCTGATCCTCGGAATAATAGTCAGGGCATCTCAGTATGGTGTCCCCCTTTTTTATCCTGTAGATATTGGAGATTATGAACTCTGCCGATCTCCTTATCTCTTCGGCGTTTTCCGTAGCCCTGAGCTGATCTGTCTGCGCAGCAAGTTTCTTTGATATCCTGTTTCTTATGTTCTTAACCTGTCTCAGAAGAGAGCCGCTCAGGTTTCTTTTACGCTCATCAGCTTCACGTTCGGAATAGAAGCAATGTATTGCTTCTGAAAAACTGCTGCAGATCATCTGCTCATATCCGTTATTCAGGTGCTTCAATTCGTATGCTGAGATCTCTGAATACTTACCGTTTTTTGTATAGATATACGGAACATAGCTTTTGCTGAGACACTGTCGTCTGAATTCTGAGAGCACTTCCGGAAGACGGCCATAGGAATACGATGCTCTGTACGCAAGCTCTCTGCACAGGAGCGGAGAAAACCCGAGGAACTGCGAAAGCAGCCAGTCTTTTACATCCGCATCTGAGTGCACATTTGAGCACATCAGTGCAACCTCATTGTCATCTGCTTCAAAAAGATCTGTCTTATCCTGCTTCGGAGGCGGAATATAATAAGCACCGGGATTGATGCATCTGGTGTAGTCGTTCTTGTACCCGCTTCTGAGAAGAGCATCGATAATTCTGTCTTCGGCATCCAAAAGGAGCAGGTTCGAGCTGTTACCGAGCATTTCGAGAACTATCCTTAGCCTTTCAGTGTCGCCCAGTGCGGTCCTTCCGTTGAGATAAATGCTTATGATCCTGTCACGTCCGGTCTGGCAAACACCTGTTATCACAGCAGAGGTAAGATACTTACGCAGGAGCATACAGAACATGGGAGGATCTGACGGGTTTTCATATGACGATTCCGTAAAATAGACGCGTGCGTTGCCTGCGCCGGCTGATACCAGCAGTTTTCCGCCGCCGCTTTCCCCATAGAGCTGTAGGATTATCTTGTTTTTCTCCGGCATATGGATCTTTACGATCTTATTCCCCGTTATTTCCCTGTTCAATTCAAGCGCAAGAGCACTAATGAAAAAAGAATCGAGCGCCATTTATTCACCTATGCACAAACGGAACAGTTCATCTATCCGTTTCTCATCCCCATTCAGATAGAGCCAGCCGAAAAGAGTTTCAAGTCCCGTGGAATAGTGATATTCAGCTATAGTTGAATTATGCGGAACGGAATTCACCTTTGCATTCCTTCCACGTTTGAAAACTCCGCGTTCCTGCTCTGTCAGCGAATCGAGTATCCTTTCCGCAGCAGCCGCCTGTGCCGAGGCATTCACATGCTCAACCGTTCTTGCGTGGATATCAGAAACACGTCCCGGCTCTTTTGTGCAGAGCCATGACCTGATAAGAAGTTCATATACGGCATCGCCTACATGGGCAAGACCGAGCGAGCTTATTCTGTTGATCTCATCCGGCGTAAGCGCCGGTTTTTCATTACTGATCAGCAAAGTCTTTTTCCGCCTGTTCAGATATAATTTCAGCGTTGGCTATTTCGTCTTCAGAAGCAAATCCAAGCTCTACCTTCATTTCCTGCCAGCGGGCATTGTCAATGGTCAGCGCTCTTGGTTTCGCACCTTCGTAAGGTCCGACTATGCCAAGCTCCTCCATCTGATCTACAATACGAGCAGCTCTGGAATAGCCGAGCTTAACTCTTCTCTGCAGCATTGATACTGAGCAGGATTTCATTTCGAGGACGGCCTCCACAGCCTTAGGCAGAAGTTCGTCATAATCATTGCTTCCGGATGTCTCCGGTTCGGATTTGCTGTGGTCGCCACCGCTCTTCTCCTCAGCAGCCTTGTTCATGAAATCCTTCAGTTCTTCCGAAGCCTCGGATGTTACACCCTGTTCCTTGACGAAGCGGATAACGTCCTCCCTCTCCTCATCTGACACGAAAGCACCCTGGATCCTCATAGGCTTCCCGCTGCCTACAGGAGAGAAGAGCATATCGCCCATTCCCACAAGCTTTTCCGCTCCGGACTGATCGAGTATTATACGGCTTTCCATTGCTGAGGACACCGCAAATGCGATCCTTGAGGGTATGTTCGCCTTCATGAGGCCTGTGATGACATCTGCTGAAGGTCTCTGCGTGGCAATGATCAGATGCATCCCTGCCGCTCTTCCCATCTGGGCAACCCGGCATATGCTCTCTTCAACTTCCTTGGAAGCTGCTATCATAAGATCAGCCAGCTCATCTATTACTATGACTACCTGCGGCAGTTTTGCATTTTCGTCTGTAACACGGCTGTTATATGTAGCAAGATCTCTTACGCCCGCCTCTGAGAACAGTCTGTATCGCTTGAGCATCTCAACAACTGACCACTGCAGTGCACCTGCGGCCTTTTTCGGATCTGTCACAACAGGTACATAAAGATGAGGAATGCCGTTATATATTCCGAGTTCGACCATCTTCGGGTCGATCATTATCATCTTCACTTCATCCGGACCGGCTTTATACAGCAGGCTGAGAATGAGTGAATTCATGCATACCGATTTGCCGGATCCGGTAGTACCAGCGATGAGCATATGCGGAAGCTTTGAGACATTGCCAACGATGCAGTTTCCGCCTATATCCTTGCCTATTGCGAAGCTGAGCTTTGATTTGGCTGCTGTAAAGGCATCGGATTCAATTATCTCACGAAGGTATACAGTATTCACTATCTTGTTTGGAACTTCGATGCCGACAGTGGATATCTTATCAGGGATAGGCGCAATGCGGACGTTTATAACGCCCAGCGAAAGCGCGAGGTCACCTGAAAGATTCGTCACTCTTGAGAGCTTAACGCCCTGCTCGAGTTCAATATCAAAACGTGTGACAGTTGGCCCGTGGATGATCCCAACGATATTTGCATTGATCCCGAAGCTGTGCAGTGCAGATTCGAGCCTCGAACGATTGAGCATTATCTCATCCCTTGAATCGCCCATGGAAGAAAGAGGAGATCTGAGCAGATCCACAGGAGGATAACGGTATTCAACAGCATCCTGCTCGCTTTCAGACTTATCAATCTCTTCCTTTATCTTCTGGGTCTCAGCCTCAAGAACTTCTTTCCCGAGTTTCTTTATCTTCGCTTCGGGTTTTACTGCCGCTTCAGCCGGGATATCTGTCTGTACAGGTTCCTCCTGCCGGACGGACTCCGCTGCAAAGCCTTTCTCTCTGTCGATAACGCTTATAGGAACACGCTTCGCAGCCTTTTGTCTGGCAGGCGCAGGCTGAGCCGGTGTAACAGCAGGCTTGTTGAAAAGTGCGTCATCCCTGATAACAGCACTGTGGTCAACTGTTTCACTCCCGAGCGGGATATCGAATGATTTCTGCCTTGCAGACTGCGTATTAACCGGTAACGGTTCCTTACGCTTCGCACTGCTTGTCTTCTCTGTTTTTGCAACCGTCACGGGTGCAGAGGGAACTTCAGCTGGAGCAGTATCCTTAGCGAGCGCCATTTTTTTGAGCTTCTTCCCAATGCCGAAGTTCATACTGATATATAAACAGACTGCGAATACTATTATCAGTATTGGATATGCGGCATAAGCGCTGAAGGCATCCTTTAAAACTATAGCGATCAGGCCTGAGATCATGCCACCGCATTTGAGCAGTTTTCCCTGTTCAAAGAGATCTACCCAGTCGCTGATAGCAAATGAATCTATCTTCTCGCCGCGATAGAGCATAAGGTTCAGTATCGCTGAGAAAAACACGGGAAGCATGAATGCGCAAAAGACTCTCAGGCCGACGGGCTTATCCTTGTTGGTGGCAAGAATGGCTGCCACAAGAAGGAAGACAGGTGCCATGAGCCAGAAACCCCATCCGATGAGCCCTTTTATCAGATTGCTGAAGAACAGTATCACCGTTCCGTCGGTATTGAAATAGCTGACAACGGCAAGGATAAAAAGGAATACAAAAACAACAGCGCCGATAGACCTTGATGGGAACCCCTTCGGGGGTTCAGGCGGCATAACAGGCGCTTGTGCTTTTTTTGGAGTTGTCGTCTTCTTAGCAGTTTTTGTTGTTTTTTTCTTTGGTTTCGAAGAAGTTTTTGCCATATATTGTCCTCAAAATATAAATGTCAGAATGATGGTAAGCGCACCGATAAGCCAGCAGTAATAGGCCACGCCGCTGAAACGTCTGTTCTTTACAAAGCGCTTCATCATTTCAAGTGATCCCAGGCTGACGACCATAGCAACTACCATTCCTATAAGATATGCGGGAAGATAGCTCCACTGAATGCCTTCCTTCACAGCGCCAATCAGATTTATTATATTTACACCGAAAAGCGCAGGGATGGAAAGAAGGAATGAAAATTTATACGCAAATTCCTTTTTCAGTCCGGTTGCCATGCCTGATGTGATGGTAACGCCTGTTCTTGAGATTCCGGGTATTATCGCCACGCACTGGCATATACCGACTATGACCGCGTCAAGTACAGACATGTTCTTTCCTGTTTTTCTGCCATCGATGAACCTGTCGGAAATAAAAAGAAGAAGGCCGTTCAGTATGAAGCATACACCGACAAAAACCGTGTTGTAATACAGCTGGTCAACATATTTTTTCACCGGGATTATGAAAAACAGTGGGATCACGCCAACCAGGAACATGAGAAACATCCGGGCTGAAGGATAGTATCTTCTTTTATCTTCATTCGGCGCACCGAAATTGAATATCCCGAGCACACCAAACACCATGTCTGCAATGTCCTGCCAAAAAACCACAACTATCGAAACAAGCGTAGCAAAATGGAGAAGAACGTCGAAAAACATCTCCCCCTCAGATACAGATAAGCCGAAAATATTATATAAAACGGACAGATGTCCGGATCCGGAAACAGGCAGAATCTCGGTCAATCCGTGGATCAGTCCGATAATGATCGCTCTGATTATCGACATAGTGAACTCCAAAACCCGATGTGTAATTTAGTTTACCATAATCAGCAAATAAAAAGCAATACCGCAGCAGAAAAATTGCGGTATTGCCCAAATAATTGCACTAAA
>CACYDX010000216.1 GCA_902773255.1 Oscillospiraceae bacterium | reverse complement strand
TTGCTCTGAGCTCCTTGGACTTTTCATCTCTCTTGGCAGAAGATTTGATATTGGCCATGTTTTGTTGCGACACCTCCTCCTACAAAATTTGCTGCCGAAAATATCAGCGGTTTGTAATTATAGCAAATAGATATTGGAAAATCAAGAATTTTTTCAAAGAATTTTATTCAGTTCCTACCTATACTATATATATACTATATATTGTATGATTACCTTGTGCTGACCACAATCGATATACGTTTATTATTACAGCGGTGTTTGCAATAATAATGTTTCACGTGAAACACACTATGGCTTTATGAAAAGTTTCACGTGAAACATTGAATTATCCTTTTCTTGCTGATATAATACAACAGCTGTCTGAAAGAAGATTCGAGGAGGTGTCCGATGAGCAAGATAATAGCCGTAGCAAATCAGAAAGGCGGAGTGGCAAAGACCACCACTGCTGTTAACCTGAGTGCGGCTCTCCACAGCATGGGCAAAAAGATCCTCCTCGTTGATCTCGACCCGCAGGGAAATGCCTGCTCCGGCATGGGCGTTTCCAAATCCGGTTCACCAAACACCTATGAGATGCTGATGAAAGGCATTCCGGCAGCGGAAGCGGTTTTTCACACGGAGTATGGTGATATTATCCCCTCCGGCAAGGATCTGGCCGCTGCTTCCCTCGAGATGGCCGACGCTGAAAGCAGGGAATATATACTTAAAAAAGCTCTGCTACCTGTGAAGCTGGACTATGACTATATATTCATAGACTGTCCCCCGTCCCTGGAGCTGATAACCGTCAATGCGCTGGTGGCGGCAGACAGCGTGCTCATCCCGATGCAGTGCGAATATTACGCGCTCGAAGGAATAACCGATCTTCTCACCAGCATAAAGCTCTGCAACAGAAAGCTCAACCGCAGCCTTGAGATAGAGGGCATCATCCTTACCATGTTCGACGGGCGCATGAACCTGACAAATCAGGTGGCGGCAGAACTCAGAAAATATCTTGGGTCTAAAGTATATGACACGGTGATCCCCCGCAGCATAAGACTTTCAGAAGCGCCGAGCCACGGACTGCCCGGGGTGGTATACGACAGGCAGAACAAGGGCAGCCGTGCCTATATGGAACTTGCAAATGAGTTCCTTCAGAAAAATGAAGGGAGAAAAACCTGATGGCCGCTAAAGAAAAGAAAGGCCTGGGAACAGGTCTGGCTGCTCTTTTCGCCGATGCCGACATCATGCAGGATGACGCACCTCTGAAGATGGTGGCTATAGAGAAAATCGTGCCCCGGGAAGATCAGCCCAGAAAAACATTTGATGAGGAAAGCCTTTCCGTGCTTGCAGAATCAATTTCCCGATACGGACTTATCCAGCCGATAACCGTAAGAGCACTCGACAACGGCTACTATCAGATAGTCGCAGGTGAGCGCAGATGGAGAGCAAGCCGCATGGCGGGTCTTTCCGAGCTGCCCGTGAGAGTGGTCGAGGCTGACGATATCCGCACCGCGCAGCTTGCCCTTGTAGAAAACCTTCAGCGAGAGGATCTCAACCCCATTGAAGAGGCTGAGGGCTACCGGAAGCTGATAGACGAATACTCAATGACCCAGGAGGAGGCGGCTAAAAGCGTCGGCAAGTCAAGGCCGGCAGTGGCAAACTCGCTTCGGCTGCTGACGCTCTCCCCAAAGGTGCTGTCTCTGGTTTCAGACGGTTCCCTTTCGGCAGGGCACGCAAGAGCGCTTTTACCGATAAGCGATCCCGAGCTGCAGGCTCTTGCCGCTGATTCCGTTCTGAAAAAGGGCCTTTCCGTAAGAAAGACAGAGCAGCTCGCAGCAGCGGTATCCAAGACCGCTCAGGAAACGGATAAGGAACCTTCAAGGGAACTTAAAGTAGACTACGCGGCGGAGGTATCAAAGGAACTTACCGGGGCTCTCGGCCGCAGAGTGACCCTGAAAGAGGGCAGGAGCGGCGGAAAGATAGAGCTGCAGTACTATGATGACGACGACCGTGAATCACTTATCAGTCTTCTATATAAACTCAAAGATAAATCGTAAGGAGCAGAAAAATGCTTGACATCAAATTTATAAGGGACAATCCCGACCTTGTTCGCGAGAACATCAGAAAGAAATTCCAGGACAGCAAGCTCCCTCTGGTGGATGAAGTGCTTGAACTGGATGCTAAGAACCGCTCCGCAATAAAAGAAGCAAGCGATCTTCGCGCTTCCAGAAACAGTCTTTCCAAGCAGATAGGCATACTCATGGGACAGGCAAAAAAGGATCCCTCAAAGGCTGCAGAGGCTGAAAAAATAAAGGAGCAGGTAAAGCTCGATGCCGATCGGCTGGCCGAGCTTGAGAAGCTTGAGGATGAGTATGCGGAGAAGATCCGCAGGATCATGCTGCTCATACCCAACATCATAGATCCTTCCGTTCCGATCGGACCGGATGACAGCTGCAATGTTGAGGTGCAGAGATTCGGTGATCCTGTTGTTCCCGACTTCCCGATTCCCTATCACACAGAGATAATGGAGAGCTTCAACGGCGTGGATATGGACGCCGCCGGCCGTGTAAGCGGCAACGGCTTCTATTACCTCATGGGAGACATTGCAAGGCTCCATTCCGCAGTGCTTGCATATGCAAGAGACTTCATGATAGGCAAGGGCTTTATTTACTGCATCCCGCCATTCATGATCCACGGCAATGTGGTCGAGGGCGTTATGAGCCAGACCGAAATGGACGCTATGATGTATAAGATAGAAGGCGAGGACCTTTATCTTATCGGAACCTCGGAGCACTCCATGATAGGAAAGTTCATCGACCAGATAATCCCGGAGGAATCTCTCCCACAGACCCTTACCAGCTATTCGCCCTGCTTCAGAAAGGAAAAAGGCGCACACGGTATTGAAGAGCGCGGAGTATACCGCATCCATCAGTTCGAAAAGCAGGAGATGATAGTAGTCTGCAAACCCGAGGATTCGATGGCATGGTATGAGAAGATGTGGCGCTTCTCCGTGGAGCTTTTCAGAAGCATGGAGATCCCTGTGAGACAGCTGGAGTGCTGCTCCGGCGACCTTGCGGATCTTAAGGTCAAATCCTGCGATATAGAGGCATGGAGCCCGAGACAGCAGAAATACTTCGAGGTCTGCTCCTGCTCCAACCTCGGAGACGCTCAGGCGAGAAGGCTGAAGATGAGGGTAAGAGGGGAAGACGGAAAAATGTATCTGCCTCATACACTCAATAATACCGTTGTTGCTCCTCCGAGAATGCTAATCGCATTTCTTGAGAACCACCTGCAGGCTGACGGCAGCGTTACCATTCCGGAAGTGCTGTGGCCTTATATGGGCGGTATCAAGGTGCTGGTACCTAAAAAATAAATACTTCATTTTCCTTTAAAACCGGTCTGTCTACAGCAGGCCGGTTTTTAATATATCTTCCTACATTATTATATTTAGTTCTTGAATTAATTTGGAAAATTTGGTATAATTTATCAGTTATATTGGCAAGTTTTGAACACATGTTGAAATTGCGTTTTTAAAGGGGTGAAAATATGAATTCTCTGAACGATATATGGGAGGAGATACTCAGACAGCTGTCGCAGAAAATCACACCGACAGCTATCAACACCTGGTTTTCCGACTGCACTCCCGTGGCTCTGGATAACTGTACGCTGGTGATACATACTACCTCCGATTTTAAAAGATCAATAATATCCTCACGTTTCTCCGAAACCATAAAAGCGATACTTACAGACATTTTTTCATGCGATTTCGACCTGAATATACTCGTCGGAGATGAGGGATACGAGACAAGAGAAGACAATGACTCCCCTATACCCGGCATTGAGTGGTATACCTTCGACAGGTTTATAGTGGGAAACTCAAACAGGTTCGCTCACGCTGCAGCAAAAGCCGTTGTTGCAAATCCTGGCGACCCGCAGTATAACCCGCTGATGATATACGGAAATTCCGGACTCGGGAAAACACATCTTCTCCTTGCAATAGGCCAGGCAATACATGAGAATGATCCTTCAAAGAAAATGGCCTATATAAAGGGCGATGATTTCACTAATCAGCTGATAAACTCCATCCGTTCCCAGACTATGGAAAAATTCAGGGACAGTTTCAGAAATGTTGATCTGCTGCTGGTGGATGATATCCAGTTCATTGCCGGCAAGGAGAGAACACAGGAGGAATTCTTCCATACCTTCAATAATATATATGAAGCAGGTCATCAGATAGTTATAACCTCTGACCGTCCGCCGATGGAGATGTCACTCCTTGACGACCGTCTCAGAACCAGATTCGAAGGCGGGCTGATGGCTGACATACAGCCGCCGGACCTTGAGACCAGAATGGCCATTACAAAGAACAAGGCAGCTCAGTTCGGACTGGTGCTTTCTGATGAATCGATAGAATACATAGCCGAGAACATAACTGCAAACGTACGGCAGCTCGAGGGTGTTGTAAAGAGACTCACAGCATACAAAGAGATACTTAACGACGTTATAACCACGGATTCTGTAAAAAGAGCCATCGAAGATGTGACCAGAACAGGTACCTATATACCGAAACCGGACATAATTATAAAAGAGGTGGCAAGATATTACGGACTTGAAGAGAAGGATATAAGAGGTCAGAACAGAGCAAAAAATACCGCAATTGCAAGACAGGTGGCAATGTATCTGATGAGAACACTCACAAATCTTTCACTCAAGGACATAGGTTCCGAATTTGAGGACAGAAACCATTCCACAGTTCTAACATCCATAAGAAAGATCGAAGAAATGATGGCAGCAGATCCTTCAATGGCCGGGACAATAAGGGACATCACTTCAAACATAATCAACTCGGTATGATTTTGAACATTTTTCTGTTCAATGTTGATTTTATAAATGTTGATAAATAAAACGTCATAAAAAGATGTTCAGAATCCTAAAATTCAAAACATTTTTGTCAACACTGATTTTATTGATATTCCGGTCTTCTCAGAACTTTTCAACAAAGATTTCTTCTACTTCTAAAACTACTTAAAATATTTTTATTATTTATATATTTATATACTGAAACGGAGGATGTTTTTATGATATTCAAATGTGACAAAGCAGCTCTTCAGTCTGCATGCCAGATCTGCGCCAGAGCTTCAGCCTCAAAAAGCCCTATAACCGCATTGGAAGGACTTCTTCTTGAGATAAAAGGCACAAAAGTGCAGATAACAGGATATGATCTGAGAAAAGGCATATTCACACAGGTGGATGCGGATATAGAGGAACCCGGAAAAACTGTTGTGAATGCAAGACTTCTCTGCGAGATGATAAGACGCATGCCTGACGGCATCATCTCTTTCATGACCGACAGCTACGAAAATATAAACATCAAATGCGGAAGAACGCAGTTCAACATAAAGGGGATAGATGCATCCGACTATCCTGAGATGCCAGAGATAGATGAGATAGGAAGCGCCGTTATTCCTCAGAACCTTCTGAAAAGCATGATAGAACAAACGATATTTGCCGTATCGGATAATGATGCAAGACCTATCTATACAGGTACTCTCTTTGAAATGGAAGAGGAAAACCTCACGCTCGTTTCTGTTGACGGATACAGGCTTGCTAAAAGGACTGAGCAGATAAGCGGCGGAAAGATGGACAGATGCAGCTTTGTGGTACCCGGATATGCTCTTTCAGATATAGTAAAGATCTGTGAGGATGATGAAAAGAAGACGGCTGCAATATCCGTGGGAGCAAAACATATCTCGTTCAATATCGGAGATACTGTGGTGATAACCAGAAGGCTTGAAGGCGAATT
>CACYDX010000215.1 GCA_902773255.1 Oscillospiraceae bacterium | reverse complement strand
TACAGTAGACGGCGGCGCACCCGGAGAGCTTAATTTTGAAACCTTTAATGCGGCGGCGGCAAAAATCGAAGTCAACGGGTTCAATATCCATCCCGGCTCAGCAAAAGGCAAGATGGTAAATGCAAATACAGTTGCAATGGAGATAGATTCCATGCTTCCCTCCGGCGAAGTACCGGAAAAAACAGAAAACTATGAGGGCTTCTTCCACCTGATGGAAATGAGCGGGACTGTGGAAAAAGCAAAGCTCAGCTATATCGTCAGGGATCATAATGCTGAATTTCTTGAGAAGCGAAAAAACACGCTAAGGCTGATAGAAAAGCTTATAAACGAAAAATACGGCGAAGGTACAATGCATCTGACGATCATCGATCAATACCGCAACATGGCAGAATTAGTGAATACAAAGCCGGAAATAATGGAAAGGGCAAAAAAAGCGGTTGTGAAAGCCGGAGTTGAACCGGTAATAAAACCGATCAGAGGAGGGACCGATGGATCTCAGCTGTCGTTCAGAGGATTGATCTGCCCCAATCTTTCAACAGGCGGCTATGCTGCGCACGGGCCGTATGAGCATATCACTGCAGAAGATCTGGAGATATGCAAAAACATTGTAAAAAACATTGTAACGGATGAATAAATAAAGCGGGATCCATGAACGGATCCCGCTTTTTACATTTTTAGTTATGATTATGATCAGCCGTAAACGTCAAGAGTATCCATAAGGACCACGTCCACATCGAATGTTTTGCCAGTATCATCCCTGTATATCGTGAACGTCATTGAATCACCGACGAGCAGGCCTTCCTTTGCATCCAGAATATCCTGTGTGGTCCTTACCTCAATGCCGTTGACATGTGTGATTATATCTCCTGGGAGTATGCCTTTGGCTTCTGCATCTGACCCGGCAGTTACATCCGTAACATACAGGCCAAAAGGTATCTTGTACTGTTCCACTGCATTTTCAGGAACTGAGCCCACTGTTATACCTATTGAAGTCCTGCCTCTGACCTCTCCGTTTGCGATAAGAGCATTAGCGATGCTGATAGCGTTGTTGGAAGGAATTGCGAAACCGATGCCCTCAACGCTGGAATATACGCTTGAGGCCATCTTCATGTTAGTGACACCGATGACCTTGCCGTACATGTTGTAAAGCGGTCCGCCGGAGTTGCCGTTATTGAGCGCAGTGTTGGTCTGCAGGACTGTCATCGTGCGCCCGTTGTAGTTAACGCCTCTGTCGATACCGGAGATGATGCCGTTGGTCAGAGTCGAGCGGAAGCTTTCGCTGAGCGGGTTGCCGATGGCTGCAACATCCTCTCCTACCTGAAGAGTATCACTGTTTCCGAACTCCGCTGCTGGGAGACCGTTTGCATCTATCTTCAGAACCGCAATGTCACTGCTTGCATCTGCTCCAACAAGGAGTGCTTCATAGATGTCGTCATTTGAAAGCTTAACGGTTATTCTGTCGCAGTCATCGATGACGTGGGTATTGGTCATGATAAGACCGTCTTCAGAGATAATGATCCCCGTTCCCATACCGTATTCAGTGGTTTTGTTCTGGTATGTGATTATAGTGACGACCGAGGGGCTGCATTTTGCATAGAGTTCCTGCAATGAAAGAAGACGGCTGCCGTTATCGGTAAGTTCAAGTCGCTGGTCAAGTTTGCCTTCATAGTTCTCGGCTCCGATATTCACATCATAGCTTTCGGCAGGTGAAAAGAATGAACTGAAGAAATCATCCTTGCTGTCAGGGTATTCTTCTTCTGACGAACTGCTGTTTCCGCTGTCCGGAACGTCAAAGGGAAGGATCCCGAAGCCGTCATCATTTGCTCCGCTTCCGAAAGAAAAAGATGAAACGTCACCGTCGTTGTTTATGGTCAGATCAATGCTGCTTTTTGAAAGCTTGCTGAAGATCACTGAACTTAAAACTATAAGTGCTGCGACAAGGATCACAATGAGTATGACCATCCATATACCACGGGCTTTGGATGCCTTTACTCCGGTGCCTGCAGGAGCCATGACTTCAGAACCTGTTTTAACACCGATTGCATCATGCCGATCACGGTCAAGAGGTTCATACCATCCTGTGTTGTTGTTCATGTTTTAATTCCCTCAAAAATGTTCTTTATTTTGCAAGTGCAAGAGTGAAGGCAAATTCGGTCGTACCGTTTTCACTTCTTACCGCTATATCCTGATCATGCTCATTTATGATCTGTTTTACGAGATACAGTCCCAAACCGACGCCGTCCTTATCTATACTCCTTGATCTGTCGGATTTATGGAATCTGTCGAAGATGTACGGCAGATCCTCGGGAGGAATGGTCTCGCCTTCATCCTTTATTGCAACATAAGCTTTTTCATCATCCTTATAGAGTCTTATTGTTATGCAGCTGCCTTCATCAGCAAACTTTACGGCGTTGTCTATAAGGTTGTATATCACTCTTGTGATGGCATCCTTATCCGCTCTTACCACTATACGGTCATCGGGCAGCTGCGGATCTACATCAAGATTTTTTGCCGTGGCTCTTGTCTCAAAACTGAGCATAGTCTGAACGATAAGTTCAGTAAGGTCAAAATCAGTTCTTTTTGAACTGCTGTCCTCTTTGGCGGCAGCTCTGCTCGCATCAAGCATGTTTCTGACAAGTCTGCTCAGCCGCTCTGTTTCATCTCTTATTGCAGTAAGGTATTTAACGCTGTCCTCTTCAGGTATCGTTCCATCGAGCAGTCCGTCAGCAAAACCGCCTATTGTGGTCATTGGAGTGCGCAGCTCATGCGAAATGTTAGAAATAAACTCACTTCTGCGTTTTTCCGCACTTTCGAGAGAGTCGGCCATTTTATTGAAGGAATCGATCAGAGCACCGAGTTCATTTTCAGGGTCTTCCACCTGTCTGACCCTGACGGAAAAATCACCGCGCGCAAATTTTCTCGAAGCGGCGGATATCTCATCCAGGGGTCGTGACATCCTCCTCCAGTAAAGCATTGCCATGAGCAGTACAATGACGAATACTGAAAGCCCTATTGCAACTATGATATTCAAAAGCTGGTTCCATGCCGCAAGGATATTATCGAGTCTGTTCGAAACGAATACATAACCCAGCAGATCACCGGAATCGGATGATATCACCGGAGCAGCAACTACATACTGCTTGGAAGGGAATACTCCTCCGAGAGTATCCAGCCTGTTGATATCCGAGCCGCTTTCAAGTTCCTGCAAAAAAGCATCAGAAACTTTCATGCCGGTATATGTGTTCCCTGAAAGCCCGCTGGAAAGCTGGATCTCGCCTGAAGCATCTGCGATCATGATCGTGTTGCCTGTTCCCTTGGCTACCGAAACGATGTAAAGCTGCAGAGTGGGCAGGTCACTTCCGTCCGAGGAGTAGGATGCGCTGGCCATACGAACGATTTCCTCCGCAGCATTGCGCATATCTGAGGAATATTCATTAAGTATGAATGTACGTCCTATGCTCAGAAAGCTTATTCCAATTATCAGAAAACAGACTCCTATCATGAGCGCAGTGGCGAGAAAATTGCGAAGGAAAATGCTTCTCATGGTTTACGCCTGTTCGGCTTCAAACTTATAGCCAACGCCCCAAACAGTCTTAAGGCTCCATTTATCTGATACGCCTTCGAGTTTTTCACGAAGACGCTTCACGTGTACGTCGACGGTTCTTGAATCTCCGAAATAGTCAAAACCCCATACTTCATCCAAAAGCTGATTTCTGGTAAACACCCTGTTCGGTGAACTGGCAAGATGATAGAGCAATTCCATCTCTTTTGGTGGTGTGTCGACCTTAACACCGTTCACTATCAGTTCATATGAATCCATGTTTATCTCGAGCTTGTCGAAAACGAGTTTCTTTTCCTCGACGGTCTCGCCCTCGGACCTTCGCATGACTGCATGGATTCGTGCAATGAGCTCCTTTACGTTGAATGGCTTCGTAACATAATCATCAGCACCCATTTCGAGACCGCCGATTTTGTCAGCAGGCTCGCCCTTGGCAGTGAGCATGATGATGGGGACGGAGGATTTCTGACGTATGGCTCTGCATATCTCCCAGCCGTCCTTTCCGGGAAGCATGACATCCAGCAGCACAACGTTAGGCTGGAACAGATCAAATATTCCTTCAGCCTTGGCCCCGTCAGCGCAGATCATAACGTCAAAACCGTCCTTGCCGAGATACAGCCTTAAAAGTTCGGCGATATTGCCGTCATCTTCTACAACAAGAGCTCTCTTGTTGCTCATTTCGTTATCCTCCTTTGATCGTAAATGGGGGAGTTTGTTCTTAAAACATTATTATATAATATTTTTTCTTCAAATAACAGATTTTCTGTAAAAAACTTTACAGAGCGCTGTCAAGCTCTATCACAGCCGAGATATACATCTCAAGAGCTTTCAGGAACCAATCGATGTTGCCTGCCTCTTCGGGGCCGTGAATGGAACCGGCCCAGTCCGGCTCCTTGAGGGTATCAGTCTCCACTCCGAAAGAGACCGCATTCGGGAAATGTCTGGCGTATGTGCCGCCGCCCATGGTAAATGGCTTTGCATTCTCACCGGTATACTCGTTATATTTATCGATGCATATCCTTATCTCAGGCTTATCTGCCGAGATGTAGAAAGGCTCGGCGTCACTTAGCGTGATAACGTCAGCAGTATCTCCGAAAGCATCGGAGATCGTTGAGCGTATCTTTTCACCGCTCGTATTCGTCGGATATCTGCTGTCCACGGTCTGATACATATGGCCGTTTTCATCGTATCCTATAACCCCGCATACTATCGTCAGAGGATCGAATTGCCCGTCATCCGCAGCGACTCCGATAAGTGAACCGTCAGGGGAAGCATGGATCTGCTGAAGCGTTTTAAGGAACGCTTTCTCATTCTCATCAGCTATGCCATTATTGAGTATATAGCCTATGAGCTGCCCTATTGCATTGACGGTTCCTGTCGGCCTGGAAGCATGGCCGCCTATGCCGTGAGAGATCAGGCGCCAGCCGGCTACATCGTGTATGGCTTCAACGTTCTTCGCAGAAGTGAGCTCGCGGTCACATTTCACCAGTGCTTCTGCTCTGCCGGGAATGGCATTTGCCGCCGTTCCGCCTTTGATATCGAGTATGTTTCCGGCTGTAAAACGTCCGGTTATCTTCCCGTGGTATATCCCTTTCTCACCGTTGCATACGGGGAAGGAACCGTCGGGAGTGAAACAGAAGACAGGCGCGGTATAATGTGAAAGGTAATATTCGGCATCCTCCATTCCCACTTCCTCACTCAGACCGAGCAGTGCGCGAATCTCGTGTTTCAGCTTTATATCGTAATCTCTGAGAAACTTCAGCATGTAAAGGCAAAGCACAGACGGACCCTTGTCATCCATAACACCGCGTCCGATAAGCCATCCTTCTCTCTCGCGCACGGTGAAGGGATCAGCGAGCCAGCCGTCCCCTGCGGGAACGACATCGAGATGGGTGATCGTGGCGATGTAGTCATCGCCGGAGCCGTATGAGGCATAACCGAGATATCCCTCGCAGTTCCTGGTTTCAAGGCCCATCCCGGAAGCAATCTCTAGCGCCTGCTCCAGTACTTCGGCACATTTGGCACCGAAAGGCATGTTGTCCTCAGCCTCCGAGCTCACGCTTTCAAGTGCAACAAGCTTTCCTATATCGCGGATTATATTCCTGCGGTTTTCATCAGCAAATCTGCTGATAGCGTCTCTTAAACTGTTGTTATCCATAACTGTCCTCCGGCAAAAGGTCGATCTTTAAGTATAAACAGAGAGAAAACACATAAAGCGGGATGCAGTGATATGTCTGCATCCCGTTTTTAAGTTGATAAGAATGGAAAGGTATCTGCTTTGTTCCCAGGCTTTATTATTTGCCCGCGAGGAGCAGCTGCAGAAGGGCATTGCCGTTGAGGTTCGCATCCTTTTCCTCTTTGGGCTTGCTTGCAAACAGGTTTCCGAGCAGACCTGAAGACTGCGGCTTGGAACCGCCGAGCATAGCCAAAACATCGCTGAGATCCAAACCGTCACTGAGATCAACTTTTCCTGCACTGCTTCCGGCTGCCGTTGCTGCGGAAAGCCCACTCAGCAGAGCAGGGGCTATGTTGCTGAGCACACCGGAGACCTGCTGCTGTGAAAGACCGGTCTGATTTGCAAGGGAAATGACGCTCTGATCTTTGTCACCGCCGAGTATGTGGCCGATGATCTTATCACCGTCATCCGTATCAGCCTCAGCGACCTGCGCCTGCATTGGCTTTTTGCTGGTGTGCTGTGTAAGAGCGCCGAGAAGGGAAGTGAGGCCATCCTGGCTTGAAGCATTCTTTGTAAGCATTCTGATGAGCAGAGGAACTGCGAGCGGAATGAGCTTTTTGAGCTGTCTGGAACTTAATCCTGTTTTTTTCATAAGGGTATTCAGCGTTCCACCGGTCAGAAGAGATTTGATAATGATAGCGAGAAGATTCATGATATACCTCCGAACTTATTTGCATAATAGATTTCAGATGAACGTATTATACTGCAAGGTTTCGAAAAATGCACTAAAAAACTGACGGGGCCTGTCAGTTTAGTCATGTGTTTGGACCGGCAAGCAGCGGAAGATTTGGGTATTCGTTTTTGCTGTTTTGATAGATTTACATAAATTACTTAAAAAATTTACATAATCTAGTATTATTGTAATAAAATTTTATCGTTTTTTATTGTCAATATATTCAAATATTAATGCAATTTTACCGTATTTTAATTCCATATTTTGTATATAATGCTATAATATGTTAACTGAATTATGAAATTTTTATAATTAATTTATGTTAATTTAAAAAGGGTAACCTGACAAATGAAAAAATATATCACCTTATCCTTTGATCTGATATTCGCTGCCGTCATTTTCCTTTGTCTGATTACAGCTGCATCTGCTGATGTATACGGAAAACCTGCACCGGCCGCTTCCGATTTTGACTTTGATCCGCTTACCGGTGTTGTCAGCTGCCGGGAGGAAGAGATCGGAGAGTATTCTGTCGTATATGTGAACTCTGAAGGCGTTCGTCTCACAGAACTTCCCACCGCGCCGGGGATGTATACCGTAAAAGTGTCGACAAATGAAAACGACGCATATAAAGCCTGTGACGAACTTACCGGACCTTGGTTCTACTATATCGACACGGGGTCTGTATCTGTCGGGGCTGTAAACGGGAAGCTGACATACGGTACTGCGGGGACGGTAAGGTACAACCTCAAAT
>CACYDX010000214.1 GCA_902773255.1 Oscillospiraceae bacterium | reverse complement strand
GGATGCTCGGACGATGGGGAGCATTCCGCGGAAAGCCGCAGGAACTTCGCCAGGGTGCTCTGGGGCATCGCGCTGGGCCTTCTCTGTACGGCTCTGCTGTGGTACAACTTCCTCGATCCCAGCGTCAGGAAGCGTGTACCCGCCACTCCCGCACCAACGCCGGCTGCAACAGCAGTATCCGCGGCAGAAGTTGGTTCACCCGCAGAGGGGCCTGCTGTAGAAGTCGAAGCACCTGCACCGGTCAGTTTCGAGAGCAGCGCGCCCGTCGGCTATGAAGTCGGTCAGCAGCTGGCGGACTTCACGGCAGCCACCTTTGATGGCGGAGAGTTCCACCTGGCCGACAACAAAGGCAAAATCGTGTTCATCAACCTCTGGGGCACCTACTGCACGCCGTGCGTACAGGAACTGCCGTCCTTTGAAGCCCTGTTTGAGAAGCATCCGGACGAGTTGGCCATGCTTGCGGTTCACTCGTCCCTGACCGGCGAAGTGGAACCACAGGACTATGTCAAGGAAAAGGGCTGGGATGGCTGGATGCTGCCCTTCACTCTGGACGACGAAGACAACGATACCATCTTCACTGTTGTCAACGGCAGCACGACCCTGCCGCAGACCATTGTGCTGAACCGACGCGGCGAAGTAATCTACAACCGGGTCGGCTCGGTCACGCCGGAGATGCTGGACGCGCTGTACCGTCAGGCGGATGAGAGCGCACCCGGCGGCACGCCGGCAGTGGCAGCAGCACCCGCTGAAGCCCCCGCGAAAGCAACGGAAGAAGCTGTATCCGTGGAAACGGAGGCCACAGAAGCGATGGAGAGCAGTACCCCGGCGGTCTATCAGGTCATTGTGACCGATGAAGCGGGACAGCCCGTGCCCGGCACCACGGTGCAGTTCTGCTCGGACACCGAATGCGTACTGGGCAAGACAGACGCAGACGGCATTGCAGCCTTTGGCAGCGAAGCCGGTACCTATACCATTCATATCCAGAAAGTTCCCGAGGGCTATGTCAAGGACAAGACGGAGTATCTGGCTCCCGAAGAGCCCGGTCCGGTCACCGTCGTCCTGAAGGCGGACTCTGCTGCTGTGGCAGAAGAGCAGCCCGTTGATGTGAAAGACGACGATTTCTATGTAATTGACCGCCCGTATGCCGGTTTCCACTTTGTGGTACCGGAGAAGTACAGGAACCTCAAGGGCTCGTTGAGCATCAACTCACACACTATTGACGTTGGCGTCCTTCAGACCACGACGTCCTACTATGCTTTCCCGGCGGCAGAATTTGACGCATACAATGCTTACTATGAAGCCTGGTTCAACGCGATGCTGAAGGGAGAAGATCCCCCTGAGGCAGCCAACCCCCTGTGGGTATCTGGATGTGAATCCGTCTACCTTTATGACTACTTCGTTATCAACGGTGACAGAGGCGAGGAAGAGCTTCGCGCAAGCCTGAAAGAGAACAACGGCGTTCGCGGCGACAGTTTTCTCTGGCTGGAGAAGATCGGCAGCAACGGAGAGTTCAGCTACTTCATCGGTCAGTATTCGGAGCTGGACGAATTCATGGATAATTGCCGCGCCGTCATCGGCGAGGAATACTACAACGAGCTTGAAGAACTCGTGACTGACCGTGAAACCTACCTCAACGCGCTGACACCCATAGTACCGGTTGTGGACAGCTCTTCGCTGGAGATCGGCGATGTGGTTTCCTTCGAGACGACCGACCTGGACGGCAACCCGGTAAACAGCAAAGACCTTTTTGCCGAACGCAAGGTTACGATGATCAACCTCTGGGCAACCTGGTGCTTTGCCTGCAAGAGGGAAATGCCGGAGCTGTCGGAACTTGCAAAGGAATTCGAAGAGATGGACTGCCAGATTGTCGGCATCTGCACGGATGCGGACGAAGAGGACATGGTCGAGCTGGCCAAGGAGATTCTCAGGGACAATGGGGTGGAATACCTGAACCTCGCTGCTCTCGAAGACATCGATAAACTGTTGCCGGCTGTCTCGTACCCGACCTCGTTCTTTTTCGACAGTGAAGGCCGTATGGTCGTCGAGCCGGTCCGCGGTGCATTCGTCGAGCAGTATCTCCCGACGCTGAACGCCGCGTTGGAGAAGATCGGCGGCGAATAATACATCGAAAGCAACGGAAAAGCCGGAGACTGTGTTTTCACAGTTCTCCGGCTTTTCCGTTGCTTTCTCTGGCAGCATTCTCAGAGCAGATTGTTGATATAGTCTGTCAAAGCTTCACGATTATAATAATTGCAGAGGTTGTTGATGTAACAATCCGGATCCACGCCCTGGTCGATGTCGCAGAAAGAGCTAATCAAGCTTTCCCGTGCATTTCCTATGCAAGAAAAAGTTCAAAACGCGAAAACCACGGAGTAGGAGAGAGCGGTAAGCTGAAGCGTTGAAGAATTAATCTTTTGATCGTTCTGTACGGAGTTGGCTGCCCTTTCGATCGGAAACGGGGAGAAGGGAAAGACAGAAATGATAGAGATCGCAATTCAAGCAGATTTTGGCAGAGCATCCTGAGCAGCGTATCGAAATCCTGTTTCTGCCGCAAAACAAGAAAACAGCCTGAATTGATAACAATTCAGGCTGTTTACCCTGGCGCAGAAGGAGGGATTTGAATTATCATAAACCCGTAAACCGATGTAAAAGAAGGTCTGAAAATACTGGCATTTTGTAATTGCTTGTAAATTTGTGTAATTCGGTTTTGGGGTATTTGTTGGGGTAAAATATGGGGTATAGAAAACCGCTCTTGATGTGATGTCAAGAGCGGCTATTTTTATATGCCAAGACGGGCTATATATTCTTCTTGCCTCCTGGCAGATTCTTCTTTCATGCGGTCTGAAACATGACCGTATACATCCAAAGTGAAACTTGCTGTTGCATGACCAAGATTTGACTGAACTGTTTTGAAATCATCTCCCTCTTGCAGACTGTTCACGGCATATGTGTGTCTCAGGTCGTGAACTCTTGCATTAGGTGCGCCGATGCTTTTTGCAATTGTCTTGAACCGACCGTACACCGTATCAACAGACAGATGTTGCCCGAACGAATCGCAGAACACAAAGATTGATTCACATTCACTGTCAGTCTGTTTTGCCTTCAAATCCGTGAATATCTTCAGAACGTACGGAGACAGCTTGATCACTCTTGTTTTGTCATTCTTCAGAGCTGCGAACTGATAACCGCCTTCTGCCTTTGTGCGCTTCTGAAGTTGCCGATATATTTTTAGTGTTCCCTTTTGAAAGTCAATGCAGTCCCATGTCAGGCCGACCGCTTCAGCTTCACGCAATCCCGTGAAAATGATTGTGGTATATAACCACCTATAATCATGATCTTTAATTGCTTCAAAGAAAGCTTTCTGTTGTGCTTCTGTCAGAGGCTGGATTTCTTTCGGTTCTACCCTTGGCACCTTAGCACGAGCGGCAACATTCTCTTTTATTAATCCCTGATCTACTGCATCATCAAGAGCTTTGGAGATGATACCATGAACGTTTTTTATTGTCTTCGGGCTGGATGGTTCTTTTGTAACCGTGACTTTACCAGTCCTTCTATCTTTTGTTGTAGTAGTCTTCCCGTCAATGGCAAGCTGATTATATAGCTTTGTTAGCATAGGAGCGGAGACCTTTGAGAGTTTTACCGCACCAATAGCCGGGTAAATGTGCGTTTCTGCCATGCTCCTATATTGTTTAACAGTCAGGGGCTTTTTGTCGCTCATATAATCAGAAAACCATGTTTCAAACCACTCTTTGAGCGTGACTTTCTCAGGTTCAAAATAGCTTCCGTTATCAACCGCAGATGTTGCAGCTCTCAGCTTTTCAGCAACTTCCGGTTTTGTCTTTGCATATAAGCTTTTTCTAACTGGCCTTCCAGTTCCGGGATTGATGCCGACAGTATAACGGGCTTCCCACGTTCCATCTTTCCGTTTTCGGATAGTGCCGTCACCATTCGCCCGCTTATTCGCTTTAGCAGCTTTCTTTGCCATTATCCACCCTTCTTTCTGTCAAATAGCATCTGGAGAGCAAGACCGGAATGCTGCTCCACTTCACTAATAAAAACGTTTACCTCTCTCATGCTCAGGCTTTTTGCATCACCGTCTTTTACAAATCGTAAATACGGAGAGTGAACGTCAGCAGGTGAAGCACTTGATCTGTCTACCTCTTGCATGGTGTAACCTGCAATTAAAGCAACATGGCGCAAGAACTCTGTCCACATTACATCAAGGTTTTGCATCTGACCAATAATAGACCGAACTGCTTCTTTATCTGTCATATGGCCTGCGCCAGTAAAAAGCCACTCTACCCTTACACCACATATGCTCGCAATGCTAACAGCATTTTCATACCGCAATGCCCTGACTCCCTGTTCCATTGAAGCAATGAGGCCAGAGGAACAATGAATAGCATCTGCAAGCTCATCACGCCTCAGTCCCTTATAAAGTCGTGCCTTTCTGATTCTGTCACCTGATTCAACATATCTCTTCTCTTTTGTATGCGATTCTTGCTCTACAACCACTCAAACCACTCTCCTTTCATACAAATACAACATGTATTTGCTTTTTGACTATTTTACTACAATTTGTTATTATTGTCAACAGGAGATAGCTATTTTCCAGAATTAATTTGAGGTGATTGAAATGACAGAGAACGCAAAGAGAAGCATTCCACCTTACAAAATTGCAGTATCCGTTTCTGAGTTTGCTGCAATGATCGGTGTAAGTAGACCGAAAGCATATGAAATCATCCGACGGGAAGATTTTCACGGTGCTTTCAAGATTGACAGACGGACTCTTATTTCTGTTCCCCGCGCCCAAGAATGGATTGAAAAACAGATCGCAGAAGGCGTGAGGCCGTGACAGTCCTGGCAGAGGGAGAAGGTGAGACTTTGCAGCGTAACATAATCCCGGACGATGTTTTTGCATCATTCGGGTTTTACTCAGTCCCTAACCTGACAGATGAAGAGCGGAAACCGCCTGAATTCATCGTTGACGGGATGATCCCCGTCGGAATGAGCTTTCTGTCAGGCGCACCGAAGACGCGAAAGAGCTTTCTTGCACTCCAGCTAGCGATTGCAGTTGCGACAGGCGGGACATTTTTTGGACACACTACCACCCAATGTGATGTTGTTTACCTTGATTTGGAAGGCAGCAAAAGCAGAATTTCTGCCCGGACGGAGAACATGACCGTCACCGTACCAGCAAACCTTTTTGTCACCAACCGTATTCAAGAGCGGCTTTCAAATGGCCTGACAGAAAAGTTCCAAGCGTTACACAGGCAAAGGCCATCAATCAGGCTAATCGTTGTAGACACATACTCGCGGGCGCGGGGATCACCCAAGGCATTTGGTCAAAACGCTTACGACGCAGACGTTTCTTTTCTTGAACCTGTTCAGCAAATGGCACTGTCAGAGGGGATATCAATTTTGTTTGTGCATCACGACCGAAAGGGAGCAAGTTTTGCCGCTGACAGCTTTGAGCGGCTATCCGGGACGATGGGTATTAGCGGCAGTGCAGATGCAGTTCTGAATCTGATCACCGAGGGGCGAAGGTTCGAAGGGAAAGCCCGGTTAGAATATACACCCCGTGATGCGCCCGGAGGGGAATTGAATCTCGTATTCAGTGACCGATATACGGAGTGGCAGGCTTTTGAAACACTGCCTTCTGACCTGATGGGAAATCCTGTCTGCAGGTGGATTTTGGACAATGTACCGGAACCCAAACGGGAAGGGCTGTTTTACCCGTATGAAGCGGTTTACCGGGGTGCATATGGCATTTACTCTGAAGTGGTAAACTAAAGCTGGACACAGAGGGGGTAGAAATCAGACACTGCATTTGTTATTCTATGCACGGAATGTCATGCAGTGG
>CACYDX010000213.1 GCA_902773255.1 Oscillospiraceae bacterium | reverse complement strand
TCGGTGCTGATCGGATTCATTTTCCTGCACGAGCGGCTCTCGATCAGAGAGGTTCTCGGATGCATTCTCATGTTCGCGGCGATCGTGCTCTCACAGATGCCGGCGGGGGAGCCGGAGGAGTGAGAAGAGTGATAAGGGGACTGTGATCATATTCATCAGGAGAGAGCGGAAAGGGTTGGTTGACATCCCTTGAGCGTATGATACAATAGTACCCACTAAGAGGACTTGAGAAAGCGGGGGATTAAGTGGACGTGTTCGCAAAGGAACCTGTCTTGTTAATCATGCTATATAAAGCTTCATCACTCGCATCTTTCAGATGTGGATGATGGAGCTTTTTGTGTGTTTTAATAATTCTCCCTTTAAAAAGTATTGTTTTATCAAAAGGAGAACAGGAATGAGAAAAGAGAGTATATGGAGAAAGGTGCTCGCATGGGGGATTAGTATTGCGATTGTATCTGTCTGGATGCCTGACATCAGTTTGGCCCAGGAAAACCTGATCACCGAGGATCATGTCACACAGAAGGCCGTTGTTGATGTGACAGAGAACACGACTACATACCAGCTGACAGACGGGGACGCGTGGTATCATGTTCAACTGTCATCGGGAGCAGTGAACCGACAGCCCGGCAGATAGAAGATCAGGCAATCACCTATGAGTACGATCATAACGGAAACATCACCGATGTCGACTATGCTTTCAGAACCGATGGTATCACAGGCCTTCATTACATCTATGACGGGGACAGAAGGATCAGCAGGATCGAATCCAAGGACGGCCTGATCAATGATACACTCCGCAAGTATGAGTATGACAGCTTCGGCAGAGTCTCTGAGATTAAAGATTATTACGATACAAGCGGCCTGGGGAAGAACATCACCCGAACCTATGATTATGACGCCCTGGGGAGACTCTCCGGCATGACCTATACTGATTCCGATGACGGAGAGGTCAGGGAGACGTATCATTATACTTACGATCAGAACAGCCGTATCATCTGGGAGGAGAGTGCAACGGCCTATACCGGCAGTGATGTGCTGGAGGAAAAGATCCGGGATTATACGTATGACGCCAACGGCAGACTGATCAGGACAGAGATCTCAGATGGTGACCCGGCAGGAACAGAGTCCGAGATCCATACATATTCTTACGATGCGGTCGGCAACAGAACCGGCTCAGTCATTGACGGAACCCAGACGACGTACACCTACAACAGTCTGGATGAGCTGATAAGTGAAACGGCCGTAAGCGAGGGTGAAACTGTCTCGAATATCAGTTATACTTATGATCGGAACGGAAACCGTGTCCGCTCGGTTGACAGCGTTAAGAATGAGATCGTGTCGATGCAGTACAACGCCTCCGACATGATGAAGCGCTGCGAACTGAAGGAGGACGGGGATGTCACTCTTCTTCAGGAGAACACCTATGACAGCGAAGGGCAGAGGATCCGCCGTAAGGAAACTGACACAGAGGGAGATTCCCCGGTCATCACAACGAGGAACTATCTCTATCAGGACGGTAGCCTCCTTGGAACAACCGACGCGCAGGGAGCAGAGGTATCCTTCAACCTTCTGACACCCGGCGGAAACATCATCTCCACTGCCAGAGAGGATGACGGCGGTAATGAGAGCTGGTATCTGTACAACAAGGATGATCAGGGCTCAACGACAAGCCTGATCGATGAGACGGGAAGCCCTGTCGCGCTGTATGATTATGATGAGTACGGCAACACGGAAATCGTATCCGGAAGGGACTTTGAGAACGATATCTGCTACACGGGACAGGTCTATGACCGCAGCACCGGGCTGTATTACTATAATGCCCGCTACTATGACTCGCAGACAGGAAGCTTTACCACACAGGATACCTACAGAGGAGAAGCAGTCAATCCGCTGACACTCAACCTGTACACGTACTGCGCCGGCGATCCGATCAACCATACGGACCCGACAGGGCATTCATGGCTGGGGAAACTTGGCAGAAAAATCAAGAAAACATGGAAGACGCATGTAGTTAAGCCGGTTAAGAGGAGGCTTGCTCCGGTTAAGAGGTTTGTGGTAAAGAAGTACCATGCAGTCAGGAAAGCTGTCCGGCCGTATTACAGGGCGGCGAAGAGGGTTGTAAAACAGGCATGGACACAAGGCGTTAGAACAGTTAAAAGGTTATGGAAACAATCACCTCAGAAAACCAGACAACAAGTAAAGAAAAAGCTCATTAAGGCTGCTACAGGTGGCATAACGAAGAAGAAGCACTTTAGTCGAAACAAAAACAATAAAAACATGCCGTCATTCAAAGTGTTGAATAATCCAAGAACGAGACCTAAAAGCTGGTCGAAAGCTGCCTCAAGTGATAGTGTATGTCATAACAAAAACAAGAAGAAAAAGAATGGCAAAACAATGGATAACATTAAATACCATAGTACTGATGGAAGAGAGCAAATATTTTACTATGATGGAAAAATAAACAACACACCTGAAGACAGAGCTTTCTATAATTTCTGCCCTCCAGAGATTAATATATGGGGACATCTTCAAAAAGATGTTGTTCCATGGATAATATGGGGTAATGATTCAAGAGATCAAACAACAATGCTAGAAAGATTGGGGAGATTTGTATTTATCGGAGGACCGCTTAAATTGAGAGATACGTGCGTGTCAACAGGGGAAAGAATATATGAAAATGTCTACTAGCTCTTTCTGATAGAGGCGTATTTAAAGATGTGGAGAATCAATACTTATGAGAAATCGAAAAAGAAAACTAAAGTCAGTCGTTATCGGGATTATCCTTTTCTTCGCTGTTTTATTGCTCTGGGTTCATCACAATTACGTGTCGCTAATTGATGCAATAGGAGCTAACAACAATGAGAAAGTGGAAACTCTTTTGAGAAGACCCTATTTTGATATTGACCATCCAAGCGGACATGTTCCATGGATATGGCTCCCAGATATGGGAGAAACTGTCAGTCCTTTGGAGCAGGCTTGTCGTTGTGGAAACTATAAAGCTGCGAAGATGCTCATTGAAAGAGGGGCTGATGCTTCATGGGTAAACTATGAACATTTTTCACTGCTGTACTTGACCATGGAGTATACGGAGCCTGACGATTACAAAATGATAAAGCTGCTTGTTGAGAATGGGGCCGATCCGAATGGGGCACCTGATGAGAAGAATGATGGTATGGACAGTTTGTCAACATGCGCAAAAATGGATTGCAGTGATTACTATTACAACCCGCATGCAGCACAATATAAGCAGATAAAGGAGGATACGATCAAGGCTGCAAGTGCTCATTATGATCAGCAAAACGCAAAAATGATTGTGAAGATCTATCGTTACTTAGAGGACAAATCTACCCATGAAAATGGATTGGTCAAAGAACAGTTCTCATTTACTCCATTACACATAGCAGTCATTCATCAGAATCTTGAATTGATACAGTACTTGCTGGATGAAGGGAAATATGACATTAACGATAAAGATGAAGATGGGCAGACATGTATGTTTTCTCTTGTGCCTGTCGAGTTTCCGGATACGTATGACCGAACGTGGAAGAAGGAATCCTTTAATCTGCTGTTGCGGTATGGAGCAGATGTGAATATAAAAGATAATGACGGAAAGACGGTTTATGATTATGCAGTTGAAGCTCATGATGATTATATTGCTGGTTTGTTAAAGCCGTATATGGACAACTGAAATATAGATTAAAATTAGCAGATCGGAAGACTTTCCGGAATCTCCTATACTGAGTCTCAAAGACAAATGAAGCCGGAAATGAAAGAATCTTTGGGCATTTGCCGCTCCGGCAGAGTGATTATGCCCAAGAGGAAAGCGCCGACCTTGCTGCCGGGCTAAGCAAATAACCGCCGCATCGATCAGCGATGCGGCGGCTTTATGAAGGCAACAATGATATGGTGGTTATTCGAATTGCAGAGCCTTTCAGCTTACAGCGTCTTTCTGAACTCCTTCACGACATCCATGAACTCCTTGACGCGGTTCACGTCGACGCCGTTCTCGAAGACGCCGTCGTA
>CACYDX010000212.1 GCA_902773255.1 Oscillospiraceae bacterium | reverse complement strand
TGGAAAAAGGCTGAGGACGCTATGACATTACAAAATTACTGGTGGCTGCTCATATGGCTGTTCATCGTCGGCGGCTTCACCTTTATTATCTCCCCCTACCAGGAGGAGATGGTGCTGGGGCGCAAATGCGTGCGCTGGCACTGGCTGTACGCGGCGATCCTTGCCGCACCCTATGTGGTCTGGGCTGCTTGGAGAACGGACCGGTTTGGCGATACAGGGATGTATCGACAAACATTTAATAGGATGCCTGTCGCTCTTTCTTTGATGAGAGAGTATATTCCGACTCGTAAGGGATACTTATTTGCGTTGATTGAGTATCTTGTAAAATCGATTGTATCTCAATCTTCTGTAGCGTTCTTTTTTCTGATTGCGCTTCTTCAAATTTTTTTCCTGGTATATTTATATCGAAAGTATTCTAATAATTTCTGGTTGAGCATGTTTCTGTTTGTTGCATCCACGGATTATATGGCGTGGATGCATAACGGTATGCGTCAATTTCTGGCGGCGACGATTATTTTTATGTGCATTCCCATGATCACGAAAAAAAAGTATCTGGGCATGTGCGTCATCGTTTTGCTTGCAAGCCTGATCCATTCCAGCGCCTTGGTGTTTTTTCCTTTTATTTTTATCGTCAACGGACGGGCATGGAATATTCGAATGATCGGATTCCTGGTGGGGATCATATTGGCTGTTCTTTTTTTGGACCATGTCACAGGTTTTATCTCCAGAGCAATGGAAAACACAGAATACGAGGGAGATATAATATATCTGAAAAATGCTGACGGTGCGCATATCTATCGGGTTTTGTTTTATTCCGTGCCTGCAGTCATGGCGTTTGTGTTCCGTCCGTACATCGATGCGGCCAATGATCCGATGATCAATGTCTGCGCAAACCTCTCCATTGTCGCTGCCGGCTTTTATGTTTTCAGCTATTTCAGCAGTGGTATCCTGATGGGGTCGATTCCCATATACTTCAGCCTGGCCAACTATATTTTGATTCCCTGGATGATTAATGAAGTATTTGAGCCGTCATCCGCCATGCTGGTCAACACCGTTTTAGTTGGAACATACGGTTTCTTTTTCTATTACCAGATGGGCCCAACATGGGGATTGTTTTGATGAATGACGAACTTAGAAAGCTTCAGCTTACACAGCTTGAGATCCTGAATGTTGTCGATCGCTTCTGCAGAGAAAGAAATATTCCGTATTTTCTCTGCGGGGGAACCCTTCTTGGAGCTGTCAGGCATCAGGGCTTTATTCCGTGGGATGATGATCTGGATATCTGTATGCCGAGACAAGACTATGACAGGTTTATTTCAGCTTGGCATGAGAGCAGTCCCGACGGCTTCATGCTGCAGAATAAAGACAGTGCTCCTGCATTCCAGCAATCCTTTACAAAAATCAGAAAATTACATACCACGTTCCTTGAAGATATAGATGATGTGAACAGGTTTTACACGGGGATCTTTATCGACGTTTTTCCTGTTGACAGGGCGCCTTCCGGCTGGATCGAAATGCAGGTTTTTTACGCTCGATGCATGCTTTACCAGCTGTTTACAAGAGAGTTTATCCCCCCGAAAGCGGGGAAGGCAATGCAAGTGGGAGCTGCTACAATCCTGAAAATCGTTCGAGGAAAACAACGGGAAAAAGCCAGAGCCAAACTGCTTTACAGGCTTACAAGGTATGACGGCGATCGCTCCCGGCAAACGGTACTATTTGACACGGTCCTCCGAATGAAGCAGCTTTATCCTGCGGATTTTTTTGATGGCTGTGTAATGTTGAAGTTTGAGACCGGATTCTATCCAGGAATGGTCAGATGGGACGAATACCTGACAATGCTGTATGGCGACTACATGAGCCTCCCGCCGGAATCCGAGCGCACATGGAAGCATCATCCGATTATTCTGGACTTTGAGCATGACTATGAAGAACTCCAACAAATCAACCCTGATCGTCTCCCTTGACTTTGAACTGTTTTGGGGCATGCAGGACGGGCATACCCTTGCGGATTATCAGCAGAATGTTCTGGGCGGCAGAGCTGCGATTCCCCGCCTCCTGAATCTGTTTGAGCAGCATCGGATCCATGCCACCTGGGCAACAGTGGGCTTTATGTTCGCCGATGGATACGAGGAACTAAATCGGTATTTCCCGCCTCCGGACCTTTTGCCGGGCTATGATAATGAAAAGCTTTCGCCATACCGCCTGTTCAAAGAAATCGGTAAAGATGAAGCGGAAGCACCGTGCTTTTACGCCCCATCCCTGATCAGACTGGTGG
>CACYDX010000211.1 GCA_902773255.1 Oscillospiraceae bacterium | reverse complement strand
GCGCACGATTGGAAATCGTGTAAGGGTCAAAAGCTCTTCGAGGGTTCGAATCCCTCCTTCTGCGCCAGTAGTAAAGCCTTAATTCGTTGCAAAATTAAGGCTTTTTTACTTTATATGATGCATTTTGCCTTGAAAATGTTGCATCACGAAGAACAGCATTTTCTTTCACGACAATTTTTACGACAATTGAACAAAAATCAACCCGTGGCGCGGATCGGATGCTGCAGCAGCCGGTCGGTGCTGCGGGTTCAACTATTGCTGGATCTTACCGGTTTATGTATTTTTCTAATTCGAACATAAGCATTATATCATCATCCAAAACTTTATAGTCGACTGAAACAGTAATATTGCCATCCTCCGTTAGCTTTCCTGCACCCAGTTCTCTGTTACCGGTATCATCAGAAATATCCTGATTCACTGAAAGACCATAGTATTCTACAGAATAGCTGAATGCTTCGACACATTTTTCATAAACATCATTCAGTTCCCTCTCAGATAATCCCAGACTTTTCGAGGCAAAAACCATATATCTTGCCTGATTGGAAAGGCTTTGCTCGTACTGAATCGTGAACTCGAATCTCAGATCACCTTTCAGACCTCTCCATTCATAATTTGAACAATATACACCGAAGTCATTTTTACTCGGATTTGCTTTTTTAAAGCGCTCCATAAGCTCATCTATAGTCGTCGTTGGCTCAAAGCCATCGATAGGGGGCACATCATCGTTTCCGGTATTCCTTCCGGCCTTTTTTTGGTCAGCTGCAGGTTGAACTCCTGCGCTTTCTGCTGCTTTGGAGCCATTGCTTTTTGAATCCGAACCTTTCCCGCCACCTCCTCCGCAGCCGCAGAAAGCGAATATCAGCAGCACAGACAATATCAATACAATAATTCTTTTCATTTCTGACCTCACTTCAATAGAATACCTGAACATTATAGCTTCATTTGCATCCACATTCAACGGCCTCCAGTGCGGAGGCTTATTTTTTTGCAACGCTTTCGGAGATGACACACTACTGTCACATGAAAAACTCAATTGAATTCAATCATCAACTGAATTATACTGAATCAGTATCAAAACAGCACCTATTCTCCAGTACGGGATATAAACGCCATAGGAGTGATCGATAAATGCAAGCAACTAAAAGATTCATAATAAAGCACCGGTTTCTGATTATTGTTATTATTCTGGTCCTTGAAATTGCACTTCTGACTTTTGCAAACTGGGAATGGGGCGAACGGAGGCTGGACAGTGATGATTCCGCTGAAATGATTCTGGCTGAGCTTTTGTACCGGACCGATGAAATTGCAAGCAGGAACTGGTACTATTCGACCGAAATAAGAGTTCTGAATACTCAGCTGGTAATGAAACCGCTATTTCGCCTTTTTTCTGATTGGCATGCTGTGCGGACTGCGGGAACAGCCATTCTTCTTATGGCCCTTGCAGGATCGTTTCTGTTTCTATGCAGATCCACCAAGGTCGGGGATTCTTTGATTTTTGCTTCTCCTCTCATCCTGTGGCCGTTTTCTTATGTTTACTATGACTACGTTCTTTACGGACTGTATTACATTCCGCATCTTTGTATCATTTTTCTGACACTCGGGCTGGTGCTGAACCGAAAAGAAAAAGGGAAAGGATTCCGCTTATTTGCCCTGACAGTTTTAGCTTTTTTTGCAGGACTCGGCGGGATCCGAATGCTGGCCATTTGCTATGTTCCGCTGTTTGCTGCAGCAGTTCTTTCAGAAATACTCTTTTTTAAACCTGATACACGCAGCATGAGGTTTACCATTGTACGCTCAGCTCTCGCCACTGCGTCATGCGGCATCGGTTACCTTATCAACAGCCTTGTCCTTGCCAGGAAATTCACCTTCGCCAATTGGGGAATCAATATCGTCAGTCCCAAAGCAGAGCGGATCATAATGTTTATCATGAGTGTCGGCGAAGTAATGAGTGAAGGAGTGCCGAATGGTATTACACTGAAAAGTGCAGGCTGCATTGCAGCCTTGGTCGTGTTCTCTCTGCTTGTTTTTATGGTTATTCGTCTGTTGGTCCGCTGGCCCTCGTTGGAGCCGGAAATACAGATCCTTCTCGGCTTTTTCGGCGTAAGTTTTCTTGTCTGTGGGGCAATTGCAGTTTTTACCGACCAGTCCTGGTCTTCACGTTATATGATCATGCCATGCATTGGCTTTGTGGTGGTAATGGCAGTCTATTTCAGGGAATACCCTCCGAGCAGGCAGTTTAACAGGACATTATTCATTCTGCTTGCTGTAATGGAACTTTTGGCAGGAACCAGTGCTTTCATTGTTTTTAACGGTCGAAACATACATCAAAATGCAGATCCTGCCTACCAGTTTATCCTTGATTCCGGTATTGAGTTCGGTTTCGGGGACTGGGACTCCTCGGACATTCTTACGGAAATAAGCGACGGCAGAATACATCTGTGCAAGCTATACGACTATAAAGCACCAACTGCATGGTACTGGCTGATGGAAAAGGATTTCCGGAAATACGGAGAAGGGAAACCTGTTTTTGTTTTATTTGACAACAGTCGTCTTTCATTTCACGGAAATATCGGTTGTGTTTCAGGTGATTGGGAGATAGAGGACCTGACTTATCTGGATGCCGGGGAGATAGTATTCCAGGATAATTACTATACTGTCTGGCAGTATCCTTCACTGGAAGATTTCGAAGAAGCAACCCATACCCGTTTCTGAAAAGATCGAGCGTTTTTCATAAGAGTATTCTTCAGGAAAAGCAAACAGGCACCAAAACCGGTGCCTGTTTGCTTTTGCCCAAACGATGAGGATCACAGCAAAGATGAACTTCAACACAACACATCCGCTTATTTCATTGGTCGTCCTTACCTATAATGAACGGAAGTGTAGTCTCGGGGATATTCTGAAGAAGGGTTTCCATGTCGCCTGCGGCAGCAACGCTTCTGGCATAAGAAGCTGAGATCGGCCGGCCTCCCGCTTGAGCCCGCGGAAGTTCAACAACCCGGATGCCGTACTGAGGAAGGATCTCCTTAACTAATTCATTGAAATACTGCATTTTCGGGTTATGCTTTTCATCCCCCAGAAAACGATACGTTATTCCAAGCCTTTTTGCGATGATCTCGGCAAAAATCAAAGTGTCTACGGTTGCGCTCTCGCGCATGTCTGTAGGCTCCACTTTGACAAAGTATTCCTGAAAAACGTTCCGGGTTGCCTGGAAAGGCCCGCCGGCGACTATCTTCACATTCGGAAGATCACGTGTGCCTTCCACCGCCATGGCAAAGCGTTCGGCAAAGCTGAAGGCTCCGAGTTCATCCTCTATGATCTGACAGATCAACCTGTCCACCATCTTCGAGGCAGTCTCGATCAGGTAGCGATGCCCCAGCGTAAACGGATTCCCGTGCATTCCGATTCCGCCGACAGTCTGTCCTTCCTCCGGATGAAAGGTATTGAAGCGGAGATCCATATAAAGGGAATTAACTGCCAGATCGCGGGTCAGCATGGACGGATGTTCACCCTGTTGTACTTCATTGCTCAGAATGCCGTCACGCTTCATGCGTTCATACAGTTCATCTGCATAAATCATATTTACCTTGTGATTGCAATGCACCGGAAGATCCAGCAGCCACTCCGCTGGAACATTGTTTTTGTCCAGAAGATCCATCATGTCAATAGATTCCACACCGGGTACGGAACGGTTATCCAGATACAGGATCACGATATCGCCCGGTTTCATGGGAGTCGATGTAATGCGGATCATCTCCTGATATGGCGTCTCATGGCAGCCGCAGTTGACGACTTTGCATGAGTAACCGTCATCATTGATCTTCTTCTGCAGTATACTCTCGATCGTATACTTGTCTTCCACGAAGCCGCCGATGATAATGCATGGTCCGAAGCACCAGATCGTACGGTCCGCTTCCGCAGGCTGACCGGTCGTAACGCGCTCGCCATTCACGATGTTCAGGTAAGGGCTTCGGATATCTTTCATGCGCGTATAGACATTGTTGGCCTCAAGGCCGAAATACAGTTTTCCTACTTCGGCAGCATAGTTGCCTTTATTGAGTTCTTCGTAAAAGCCCTGTGCGCTGGATGGAGTGACATGGGGATTGACGTTTCTGGCTTCGGGCTGCTTCAGCCATTGACGCATGCCTTTCCACAAGCGCTTTCGCCCTTCTGTGTTTTCATCTCTGGAAAAAAATATGTTATAGACTTTAATCCCGAAATCCGCAAGTTTCCGGATCAGTTCGTCGTAGGCTGATTCGGACATGAGACGCTCATATGTCCGGAAAGTGTAGATATGATCGCTTCGATAGACTGCGCGGTCCAGGGCTTCGATCACTGAATAGCCGCCTCTGTTGATCTCTTCATCCACGATAAGAATGGGCGTATTTTCATCCTGCTTATCAGGAAGTTCGGCAAAATCGATCAGCTCGCATTTAACGCCGCACTTCGTGAATTCTCCGATCCATTGGTCTATTACCTTTTCTCTCCTAACATCACCTTCCGGTGCACGGACAAATCGGATCGTTTCAAGCTGTTCCAGAAACGGACGGATGTAACGGTTATCCTCCCATGGATCGCAGTACTCCAGATAAAGCAGGTCATCCGTCCGGCTGCACATTCCCATGAGACGGCCTTCCCTGTCGGTCACCGGGACCTCATGGATTGTCTCCTTTTCCCGGAATAACTCTCTGGCTTTCATATACTGTTTGCCAACGATAGAAGTATACTTACAGTTGACAGGGATCCTGTCATACCCCGCTTTTACTGCCCTGCTGATGTCGCTGCGGCTGACAATGCCGTACAGTTTTCCGCAGACTTCTACGAAAACAAGGTTACAGGGCTTTTCACATAGAATTCTGCGTACTATTTCTCTTTCCAAGGCATCAGGTGCCATGTCATATGACAGGATCGGTAATTGTCCGCGGGTATAATAATCCATTTAGCGCCTCCGTTACTGTTGATGCGTTATCCTGCTGAAGCTGCAATCTTCTCAATGTGAAATTGCAAGTATACACATAATATCACAAACAGATGATTTGTCACGTCTTTCAAATACATTATTTCTAAATTGTGGAGTGATATTATGAGTTGTCGGATACAGATGCTACATCTGGCCACGACTGTACTATCTTGTCCGGATAAAAAGAAACGATTATGAATTCCCGAATCGGAAAACGGTGTTTCGTGATATAAACTGTTATAATTCTGTTCATTCGAATTCCATGATATGAATTTCAGGTTAAACAGCAGAAATGACAGTTGTCGGAATGCTGAATATGAGAAACCGGATTTGACAATACTTATCATTATGATAAAATATGTGAAAAGTGTTGTATCAGATACTGTTTATTCCGGCTCCCGGCCCGATTACAACACGTATTCATCAGCTTTTTTTGTGAGGAAAAATGAAACGAATCGCACTTTACGGATATGGAAACTACGGGAAAAAAGCAGCAGAAAGCTTCCGATACTTCTGGGACAGCGAATACTCAGTGACCGCTGTCTTTGACAAGGCTTTATCCGGTCAGACAGACACTTACTGGAATATTCAGATACTTCCCCCTGAACAGGTTTATGAAGAGTACAAACGGGGTACATTTGAATCCGTGATGGTCTGTATCTTTGATCGGGATACACAAACCGGATTATGCGAGTGGCTCGAAGGTATGGGAGTTCCTGTTTTTTTCCCGGGAAGAGAAGAAGACTTCGCAGGCCCCGAGTTCTTCCAACAGGACAATGACCCGGAGATATCTGTCAGTGAGGATCGCTACAGTTTCCATGTCTATAAAAACATGCTTGGCGCAACAGCAGATTATAACAGTCAAATGATGTTCCTTTTCAATGAGGAAGGAAAAGTAAACATCGATCACTACAAAAAATACACTCCTTATTTTAAACCGTATTTGCTGTCTTATCCGTTCCGGCTGAAAGACCCCATACCGGAGAAAGTGTTCATGAATGGTGAATACTGTCTGATAGCTAAGATGTATTCCACAAATTACTGGCATTTTACGATGGAAATTGCCGATGAAGTATATCTTATGGAAACAGCGGGCTATACAGGAAAATACATTTATAACGAAAACGGTTTTGCCAAAGTTCTGATGTCACTGATGGGGGTGACCGCAGACAGGCTGATAAACATTCAGGATCTGGAAAGGCACAAGGTTTATGTCTTTGAGAGGCTGTTTGATATAAATCCTGACGGCATGGATGAGTTTGAGTGCTCTGAGACGGTCCTTCCAAAGATGGCAGAGAAAATTAAGAAGAACCTGAAAAAGGATGACGCTTCACCACGAAAGCTGTTCATCAAGCGTATCGGGCAGCGGAAACTGCTCAACGGGGAAGATATAGCGATCCGGAACGGTTTTCAGATAATCGTTCCCGAAGAATACAGTGTTATGGAACAGATGAATCTGTTCTATAACGCCGATATCGTGATCAGTCCGCACGGTGCAAATTCAACAAATTTACTGTACATGAATAAAGGAGCTGTGTTCGCAGAGATCTTCAGTGATATCTGGTACACGCATTTCGGGGATGCCAATTTGAGAATTTGCGAAGCGTGCGGCATCCATTATCTGAAGCTGACAGGGAAGGCATACAACAGCAGCAAAGAGAAAGACATGAAGGGTGATTATACGGTCGATGAGGACGCTCTTTTGCACCTGATCCGTGAGGCGGAGAGTATAGCGACGGAAGTTTCCAGATGAAAATCGGCTTTATTTTTCATCCGTAAACATATTTAAAATGTGAAAAAGTGCAATAAACATCCACCCGCGAAGCGGGTGGTTTTTCATATGCGGGCATAGCCCTCTGTTCCTCGCGGACACGTCAAACGTGTAATACGATCTGCCAGCTGCGTAAGGATTGTTACTTGCCGCCCTTAAAAGGGCCGATTTCACTTATTGCCAACTGTTCGCTCATTTCATCTTCTTTCAGTTGGTTCTTTATATACTCCACAATTCGGCTTGTGTTCTTGCCCGCTGTATCCACATAATACCCTTTACACCAGAATTCTCGGTTCCTGTATTTGTATTTCAGTTCGCCGAATTGCTCATACAGCATTGTACTGCTTTTCCCTTTCAGATATCCCATGAAACTTGATACCGATATCTTTGGCGGGATCTCTATCAGCATATGTACATGATCCGGACAGCACTCTGCCTCTATTATTTTTACTCCCTTCCATTCACACAATTGCCGAAGTATCCTTCCGATTTCTGCTTTCTTCTCTCCATAGAATACTTTCCTCCGATACTTCGGTGCAAACACCACATGATATTTGCAATTCCATTTCGTGTGCGATAAACTGTTGATGTCATTCAGTCCCATTCTGAATGTCCTCCTTTTGCTTTTCTTTGTGCAGTTGGCGGACCGCACCTTGATTATACCGCAAAAGGAGTTTTTTCTTATTCCTCTTCGCTTAAGCTCTTTTGAACCACGCGCCTAGCGCGTGGTTTTATATATACAAGAAGCAGCGGGCTTCAGAGCCTGCTGCTTTTGTTTTAAGGCCACTCCTGAATGATCAGGAGCGGCCTTAAAAACATATACTCAATGG
>CACYDX010000210.1 GCA_902773255.1 Oscillospiraceae bacterium | reverse complement strand
GGCAACTTATAAGACCAAGCGCCCCTATCTCTACGGAACAGGCCGCAGAAAGTCCTCCGTAGCGCGTGTCCACCTCATCCCCAACGGCACAGGTGCCATCACCATCAACGGCCGTGACATCGATGATTACTTCGGCCTTGATACCCTTAAGCTCATCGTACGTCAGCCTCTGGTAGCGACCAACACTCTCGGCAAGGTGGATATCGAAGCCACCGTTTCCGGCGGCGGTGTATCCGGTCAGGCCGGTGCAGTGCGCCACGGCATCGCCCGTGCGCTTCTCCTTGTTGACGACAGCTTCCGCGCCATCCTCAAGGAAGCAGGCCTCCTGACCCGCGACCCGAGAATGAAAGAGCGCAAAAAGTACGGTCTCAAAGCAGCCCGTCGTGCGCCTCAGTTCAGCAAGCGTTGATTGGGAATTAAAGCTTACAAAACCCTGGAACATATGTATTCCGGGGTTTTTTCATATGCGGGATCCGGCTGCTGTCAAAAGCTTACAGGATCAGAGGTAAATGATTTACTTCAGAAAACACATTGGAGTTTTTAACTGATGCATTTTGTGGACGCAAAAGGAATACTTACCGGCAGCGGCGGGCACTATGGGATGAACATCTACCGAGGCTGTACCCATGGATGTGTCTATTGTGACAGTAGAAGCAAGTGCTATCAGTTCACACATCTTTTTGAAGATGTTGAGGTAAAGCGGAATGCACCTGAACTGCTTGAAGCGGCGCTCAGATCAAAAAGAAACAGGTGCATGATCGGGACGGGGGCGATGTCGGATCCGTATATGCACTGCGAAGAAGAACTGCGGCTTACAAGAAGATGTCTGGAGATCATTCTGGAAAACGGTTTCGGTGCGGCGATACAGACAAAGTCCGACCGTATCCTCCGTGATATCGACCTGCTTGTGGAGATAAACCGTACTGCCAAATGCGTAGTGCAGATGACGCTGACGACCTATGATGATGAACTTTGCAGCATACTGGAACCGAATGTCTGCAATACAAAGCGCCGGATCGAGGTGCTACAGAAGATGCAAGAAAGAGGGATTCCTACAGTCGTGTGGCTGACTCCGATCCTTCCGTTTATAAACGATACGGCGGAAAACATCAGCGCAATACTTAATGAATGTGTCAAAGCAGATGTAAAGGGCATTATTGATTTCGGTATGGGTCTGACGCTTAGGGAAGGCGACCGGGAATACTACTATGCGGCACTTGACAGGCATTTTCCCGGTATGAAGGAACGATACATAAAAAGGTACGGGAATGCATATGAACTGTCCAGCCCGAATGCAAAGGAACTGACAGAATTGTTTCAGAAGATCTGCCGGGAAAACGGGATCCTGTCGAACCCTCAGGACTGCTTTAATTATATGTATGAGTTTCCGGACAAGTTTCCGCAGTTGAGTATATTTGATATATAGAGCAATACTTTCAGAAAAAACAATAGTGTGCCTTCAATAATCAGTAAACCTGCATATCTGAGAGCAACGCTTAACACTGCCTGCACATTATTTGATACAATAATTAAATGACTTGCAAAAATCGTTGTATTTCGTCTAGAATAAGAATTACGGCAGTTCTGCTGAAAACTTTTTTCAAAACTGAACCGGTGCGAAAGACTGATAGTGCGTTATTCTGAGATATGATATAAATTGGAGAGTATTTATGGATAACAGCTTTGACACCCATATTTCTGCTGAACATAAACTGTTTGATCTGCATATGAGAGAGACCCTGAATTACTGGGATCTGATTGTTCTTTTTGTTAAAAGAAGCTTTACTACTCAGTTTAAACAAACATTGCTGGGGCCTCTGTGGGCTGTCATTCAGCCATTGCTGACGACAATAGTTTTTACTGTAATTTTCGGGCATTTTGCCAGACTGACGACTGCAGATATCCCGGGCAGTTTTATAGTGCCCGGATTTCTGTTCTATATGGCAGGCAATGTTTGCTGGAGTTATTTTTCTTCAACTCTGATAACGACCTCCAATACATTTCTGAACAACAGCGGAACTATGGGCAAGGTTTATTATCCGAGGATCGTGGCGCCTATCTCCACAGCTATCTCCCAACTGATTTCCTTTGCGATCCAGTTTTCGATTTTTCTTCTGATCTGGCTGTATTATCTTATCTGTGGAGGAACAAGTATTCGAGTCACCCCATGGCTTTTGATGATCCCGCTTCTGGTCGTTCAGATGGCATTTTTATCCACCGGGTTCGGTATCATTATTTCTTCTTTTACTACAAAATATCGCGACCTTACGAAACTCGTGGGATTCGGTGTGGACTTGTGGAGATATGGTTGCCCGATCGCCTATGGACTGGGTCTCGTTCCGGAGAAGTACTTCGGCCTTTATATGTTGAATCCTGTAACACCTGTAATAACAACATTCCGCTATGCGGTCTTCGGATTCGGATACTTTGATTTAGGATACTATTTACTGAGCTGGGGCGTCAGTCTGGCAGTTTTTTTCCTTGGTCTTATCCTTTTCAGCAGGATCGAGCGAACTTTTATGGATACGATCTGATGATCAGCTGACTATTTTTAACTGAATGGTATGAACAGAATGCAGAAAACAGCAATACTTGTTGAAAATGTTACAAAGGAATACATGCTCGGACAGATAGGCGGAACGACTCTGAAAGAAGAAGTGCAGAGACTGAATGCCAGAATTCTTCACAAAGAGGATCCGACCCGGAAAATTGGAGAGGAGCCTTATGTTTATGGGGATAGATTCCTTGCGCTCGACGGGATCTCATTTTCCGTAAAAAAAGGTGAACGTGTAGGGATCATCGGACAAAACGGAGCCGGGAAATCTACCCTTTTAAAACTGATTTCACGTATTACTGCACCTACAAGCGGTGATATCTGGCTGAACGGACGGGTTGCTTCAATGCTTGAGGTTGGTGTAGGATTTCACGGAGAACTGACAGGCAGAGAAAACATCTATATGAATGGCGCCATTCTGGGGATGAAGAAGAAAGAGATAGATGAAAAAATAGAGAGTATCATCGAGTTCTCCGAATGCAGACAGTTTATCGATACTCCGGTAAAGCGCTACTCTTCCGGAATGTATGTCAAGCTTGCCTTTTCCGTGGCAGCCCACTTAAATTCCGAGATCATGATAATGGACGAGGTGTTGGCGGTAGGAGACCTTGCTTTCCAGAAGAAATGTCTTGATAAAATGAATGATGTTTCCAGAATGGAAGGAAAAACAATACTTTATGTCAGTCATAATATGAATACCATCAGACAGTTGTGTGAACGATGCATAGTTCTCGATCACGGGGAAATTATATTTGACGGAGATGTTGAGACAGGAATAGGAAAGTATATCGGTTTAAATAACGATGAATATCCGGTATCTTACCAATATGCCGATATGCCGCGCAGATGGCACTTCGGGAAAGAGATCCTGATTGAATCCTTCAGGTTTTATGACAGTAATGCAGCAAAGTTCAAGGCAGGCGGGTTGATTCCTTTTGAAGTAGTTCTCTCATCAAAGATAGCAAGAGATGATATAATTTTTGTGCTGATGGTCAAGGACAGAAATGACGCTCAAAGAATAGCTGCAAGTCATTCGGAAAAGTTCAGCATTTGTGTGTGTAAGCATCAGGTATTTCGCTTTGTTTTCAACAGTCAGGGTTTGACACCAGATCATTATTTGTTTGATTTCGAGATTATCCAGTTTAATACCGACGGGGTACATCATTCTTATGATGCTCCGGGTGCTAATATGCCGGTCGAACTGACCGGAGATATTCCGGAAAACGTTTGGTCTACTGAATACTGGGGGAGTATTCGAATGAAAGATATGGAAGTGTTTAGTGAGTAATTCAGTCAAATACACTTCGATTAGTGAGGTTTTTTACAGGCAAAAGGACCGCTGTTAAAACAGCGGTCCTTTTGTGTCATTTCAGTATTTGTCTGTTTACTTGATCAAGGTCTGTCGGATCGCTTGCCTGTTGAGCGATCATCATTTTTGCCTGAATATATCTTTTGTTCCACTTCATCTTTTAGCGGCTGTACAGATCCGTGTTCTTTTAACCACGGAACAAGATACTTTCCTATTAAAAGCGTGACTGCAAATGCTGCAATAAAAGCTAAAACGAGTTTGATCGCCATTGGTTACACCTCTGTGCAGTATCAGCGAAGGCTCTGGTCGGTCGAAATGCAGGTGACACGAAGGTTGTCGTAGCTGAGGTCGCCGAAACAGCCCATGGCAAGCCTGTCAAAGGCGAAAGTGTACCCGAACCCGCTTAACCCGTATTCGGTCAGCGGTGCATCCGCAATCATTTTACAGAATTCGTCCGGGAGAATATCGGTTTCTTTTGCCCAGCTCAGGAAAGTTTCACGGTCCTGGATAACGGAAGTTGCTCCGTTGGAATAGATATGTAGCGGATAACTCAGCTTGTCCGCGAGGGAATCCCAGTCTTTTACCGCAATGTCCTTCTGAACGTCCTTTGCGAATTTCAGTATCGGGTTGTCATCTGTAAAGGTGAATGGACCCTCATTCGCTAATGGGTTTTCGGGGAATTCATCTGAGAAGGAGATGTTTGCTTCATTATCCTCATAGCTGAAGCTGTAGGCTTTCAGTTCACCGTTGGCATCAACGTCGAAATATGTGTTGAGTCCGCCGCTTACAGGGTTGCCGTTCCAGTACTTGTCACCGCAGTTGTTGAAGACGACTGCCGGACTCGGTACATCGTGTATGTCGCACTGGCGGAAACTGATGCCGTCAGAGTCGTGTATCTGCACAGCTCCGTAAGAGCATTCGTAGATCTCGCATTTATCCACATTTATGCTGTTGCAGTTCGCTGCCTCTATGCCGAGGATACCGCAGCCGTAGAGGCGGCATTCCTCAAGTCGGATATCGCCGCAGCCTTCAAAATACAGCACTCCTCCGGCGCATTCGCCCTGCTCCTTCGTGTGTCCCGCGGTGAAGCCCCTGAACTCGATGTCATTGCAGTATGTGAAAGAAAGAACGTTTGCGTAACGTGGTATGGCGGCAATAGTGGTGGCTTTCGGATCATCCGATTCCGCTGCTATCGTCAGCCCGCTTACATCGCGGATCACGAGCTGCGGTCCGTCCCAGCGCTGTTCCCAGTAATAGTATTCGCCTACAGAGGTCCCGTAGTTGGATGCACTGCTGAGATCGTATGTACCCGCTTCGAGGATTATGGTGCGGTCCGGACCGATCGCTGCGATAAGCTCGTCAATGCTGCTTACCTTGATCTGGCCTCCTGCGGGGACATCGGCAGGCTGATTGACGGGCACGGAAGACCATACGGATTCCGGATCGATCTTTTTGAATTTCATCAGCTCAAAGGCTTCCTCGGGAAGATCCCTTCCTTCCGCATCCTTGGCGGGAACATTGTCCTCTCCGCCCCAGAGCCCTCTGCCTGACCAGGAGGCGCCTATGGTGTTGTCCTTGAAAGAGCATCCGTCCACAGTGGTACCGTACTGGTAGCAGGCAAATGCGGCGGAAGAGATATCATTGTTTTTTACGGTGTTCGAGAGGAACATGGCATTCTTGTTGGAGAAGGAGTAGAACAGCATCTGTGTGCGGTTGTTGTAGATGCGCGAATCATAAACTGCAAATCCGTCGGAGGACGAGGCGTAAAACAAGCAGAAGGCTTCCTGGCCGCCTGCTTTTGTGCCGCAGCTGTATACGTCGCAGTCTTCAACGCGCACGTTTCTGCTTGAATATGATTCGACCGCACCGTTGCTGCATTCATATATCTCTGTGGAAGTGACTTTAATGTCTGAGGAATTGTTCGCCGTCACGCCCACAGTCCCGCAGCCGTAAAGGCCGCATTTATCCACCGTTACGCTTCTGCAGTAGTCGAACATCAGCACTCCGCCGGCGCAGTACCCGGGTTCTTTCGTATGGCCCGCGGTCAGTTTTGTTATATGTATGTCGTCGCAGTTGGAAAAACGGATGACGTTTGCATAGCGGGGAACTGCGGCTATTATTGTTTTGCCCGAACCCTCTCCGCGAATGGTAAGATTGTCCGCATTGTGGATCTCGAGCTCTCCGCCCTCGTCATAAATGTCGTTCCAGCTGTAATATTTTCCGGCTGAGGCGGCATAATCCTTTGCCGTGCTCAGGTCATAGGTGCCCTCAGTAAGCTCGATTATGGTGTTGGGGCCTATGGCGGCGAGGAATTCGTCCACAGTGGATACTTTTTTTACCGTGGCGTTAGGGTCGTCTGCGGGCCCGTTATTGTCATTCATAGGACCTGCCGCCGCTCCGCAGCCTGCCAAAAGTACCAGTGCAATAACTGCGGCAAGTATCCTGGTTTTGCTTTTTTTGAAATTCATTATCTGCTCCAGTCGTTCTTTGAGATTTTTCTTTTCGGTGGAAAACGTGGTTGCCACCACTCCTGCGGGGAGGGCTGAACTTGCAGCCATGTTCAGGAGTGTTTTACCGTATGATTCCTTCTCGCTGCGGTCCATGTACCTGAGCAGCATCTCATCGCAGCTCAGCTCACAGGAACGGTTTATCTCCCTGCGGATGATATAGGCAAGGGGATTGAACCACTGCGTGGAGAGGACCAGCACGGAAAACCATTTGTATAAGGTGTCCTTCCTGCGGAAGTGCATCAGCTCGTGCATGAGGATGTTCCTCAGCTCTTCATCGCTGTAATTCCGCTCAGGGAGAACTATTTTAGGAGAAAACATGCCGAACATCATAGGAGTCCTTACATCCCCGCTCAAATAAAGCGAAGGTTTTCTCCCTTTTATGCCTGTATAGACGGAAAGAGTGAATATGTCCGGTTTCGTGAGCCCGCGGTTTGTTTTTCCGGTAAAGTCCGCATAGGATAAAACACAGACGGAAAAGCTGATTGCTGTTCCGGCAGCCCAGATACTGACCCAGAACTTTCCGGACCGCAGATCGATGCTTATTTGTTTGCCGGAAGGATTTGCATCAGCAGCGGGAAGCGCTGTTCCGGAGGCTGTTTCATGGTTTTCCTGCTCCGGTACCGCAGAAAGGTCAAGGGCATGGGCTGTATTGACATGTTGTTCTGCTGTATCGCCTGCAGGGAGCGTTTCCTGCGCCGAGTATTCAGAAATGATCGCTGTTTCCTGTGTCTGAACGGGGACATCGGTTTGCGACCGGTTTACCGGAACAAGCCCGGGAAGCGGCAGCAGAAAGCGCAGCAGTACGAGCAGCCAGGCGTAATAATAAACTGCGGAAGGCAGCTTTTTCGAAAACAGCTTTCCGATGATCAGCAGGAAGAGGGCCATAGCGCTCCCGCCCAGCGTCAGATAGAGAAGTGTCGTCATCGTTTATTCCTCCACCCTGAACATATCCCGCAGTTCCGCTATGTCTTCCTGCGTGAGACTGTCTGAATGCACCAGCGCGGCGACAAGGTCCCTTGCGCTGCCGCTGTAAAGCTTTTCAATCAGATCACGGGTTGCCCAGCTGTTGTATTCACGCTCTGAAATAAGCGGTGAGTAGTAGAAAACATTCCTCTTTTCCTGTTTTACCACCCCTTTGCTCACAAGCCTTGAAACCAGGGTCTTTACGGTGGTCGCCTCCCAGCCGCGGCTTTTCTGCAGCGCCTCGCGTATATCGGTGACCGGGATGGCGTCTTTTGCCTGCCACAGCACCTTCATGACTTCAAGCTCTGAATCGGAGATCTTTCCTGCAAGAGCATTTATCATAGAAGTTCCTCCATGCAAATACAGATTACACGTGTAGTCTCAGCGTGCACACCATAGCACAACAGACTACAAATGTCAACTATATTTTTGTTAAAAATTCCGCCGTCGTTGAAGAAGGCGGAAAATGCTTATTCTCTGGGAAGTTCAACGAAGGTTATATCGTGATGCATCGCAGGCAGCAAAAGCTCGATGACATCCGACATGCTTATCTTCAGTGTGGAACTGTTCACACAGGGATGGCAGCCTATATATTCCAGCGACATGAGATCGGAATCGATAAGAAGCTTTACCTTACCCTCCGTGTCGTTCATCAGGCCCAGCACGCTCAGGGAGCCGGGGGATATATCGAGCAGCTGCTCCATCTGATCTCCTGATGCGAATGAGAGCCGGGCCGACTGTATCTGCTTTGAGAGGTCCTTGGTCTTGAACGGCTTGTCACCGGGCATCATGAGAAGATAGAAGGATGTCATCTGCCGATTTGTGAGAAGGAGGTTCTTGCAAATCTGACAACCCAGGATCTTTTCTATCTCACGGCACAGTTCTATGGTATCGGCATGATCGTGGTCAGCTCGGATATATGAGACCCCGAGAAGATCCAGCAGGTCATAGCATCTCATTTCCTTATCCATGCGCCTGTCTTCCGGTCTGCCCGGGTAAAGTACGGGATCGATATTCAACCGCATCCCTCCTTTCAGCGTGATCGCAGAGCATAAAATATCATAAATGAATGAATAGGAAATGAACAAAAAGATAACTCAGAATGAACAGACGGAAGCTCAGTCGGAAAAATGGAATATGCTCTTAAGAGCACGGGAGGCGTCAGAGGATGAGAATCTGTTGTAAAAAGACAGAAGTATGGACAGTGAATCCTCCTGAGACGGGAAATACTGTATGCTTTCCGTTAAAAAGTCGCTGTCGTCATCTCCGGAGGAAAGACCGGCGCGGTATTCGGAAGGGGTGCAGCCGTATGTCTTCTTGAACATGCTGTTCAGGTATCTCACGTCGGAAAAGCCGGAGTCTATGCTGATATCCAGAATGTTCATGTCTGTGGTCGCCAGCAGGAGGCAGGCGTATTCAAAGCGCTTCTTTTTTATATATTCCTGGAAGCTCATGCCGAGGGTGTCTTTGAACAGGTGGGATAAATGAAACAGAGAAAGGCCTTCCCGATCAGCTATCTCCTCCAGCAGCAGCTTCCGGGTGAAATTCGCATCGATATAGTCCGTAACGGAAATGAGCCTCTCTGTTCTGCGCTGCATGGGCACATAGTCAACATTGCTCATAGACTGCATCGGGATGGTATCGCGCAGCAGGTTATAT
>CACYDX010000209.1 GCA_902773255.1 Oscillospiraceae bacterium | reverse complement strand
TTGGATCTCTGTTTTTCATTAAATGTTTTCTCCTTTGGTTTTAATATTTTAGAAGCAGGATATCGGACCCGAACTGCTTCAGACGCCGTTTTCCGCGGGCGTCCACGCAGGATTGTACAGTAAGCGCAGGGTTATGTCCAGTAAAACTTTGTTCCGGGATGCTTTTCGTTTTTTTCCTTTACTGTTCTGAAATATCTGAGCGCCGCGTCGGAATATACCTCAGAAGCTCTCTGCATGGCGTCCTCCAGCGTCACCCTGCCCTGAACGAGCGGGATCACCTTGGCTATGCCGCATCCGAAAAGGCCTTCCCATCCGTCTCCTAGTCCGCCGACTATCGCGGTGACCGGCACAGCCTTTTCCCTTGCCCGAAGGCCTATTCCGTTCAGAACCTTGCCGCGCATGCTCTGCGAGTCGGCTCTTCCCTCGCCTGTTATAACAAGATCAGCGCCTTCAAGAGCGTCATCGAAACCGGTAAGTTCGAGCATTATACCGATTCCCGGTTTCAGTTCCGCGCCAAGAAGAGCATACAGCGCGGCCCCTATGCCGCCCGCCGCACCGGCTCCGGGAACATCATCGCAGTCAATGCCGGTGAGGTCTTTTATTACATCTCTGTATTTCCGCATGCCTTTCTCCAGCAGCTGCAGCTTCTCTCCGGAGGCGCCTTTCTGAGGACCGTAAACGTATGTGGCACCAGCCTCTCCGGTCAGCGGATTGTCCACATCACACATCACGGTTATGCGGGTATCTCCAAGCCTGCTGTCGAGGCCGGCGGTATCGATGCGCGCGACATGTATAAGGTCGCGGCCTCTTCCTTCAAGCGGCATACCGTCATTGTCATAAAAGGCTGCGCCCAGTGCTCTCATGAAGCCCATGCCGCCGTCATTGGTCGCCGACCCCCCTATTCCGATGGTGATGTCGCGCGCCCCCGCATCGAGAGCCGCCGTGAGCAGCTCTCCGGTTCCGAACGAAGTGGCTTCCATAGGGTCCCTGTCCTCTTCGGGGATAAGTGTAAGTCCTGAAGCGGATGCCATTTCTATGACAGCCCTTCCGTCTCCAAAAAGTGCGAACTTCGCTTCGACTTCATCCATGAGAGGCCCGTGGACCATTGCCGTACGCGGCTCCGCATCGGAAGAAGCGAGCACCGCATCCACAGTGCCCTCTCCTCCGTCTGCCAAGGCTATATTAACTGTTTCCACCTCTCCGAACACCGTCCTGGCTGCCTCTCCGAGCAGCTCCGCGATCTGTGCGGATCCGAGGGTGCCTTTAAAGGAATCGCTTGCAAATACCAGTTTCATGATCTGTCAGTTCACCACATTCACCGGATTTCCTCCTGCCCATGAGCGGATATTATCAGCCGTGATATCCATTATCCTCTGTCTGGCGTCCTTTGTTGCCCATGAGATGTGCGGGGTTATGATGCAGTTTTTGGCAGTCAGGAGCGGGTTATCCGCCTTTATTGGCTCAGTTGATACGACATCCACCGCCGCCGCGTATACCTTGCCGCTTTCCAGAGCCTCAGCAAGGTCACTCTCGTTGACAAGAGGTCCGCGGCTGTTGTTGATCAGTATCACTCCGTCCTGCATTTTGTTTATGTTCGCTTTGTTGATGATCCCCTCTGTTTCAGGAAAGAGCGGACAGTGCAGGAAGATAACATCCGAGCGCGACAGAAGCTCATCGAGCTCTACGTAGTCCGCAACCGCGGCTCCGGACTCTGATTTATGTGCATCATAAGCTATCACTTCCATATCAAGTGCGCCGAGTATCTTTGCGGTGGCCTTTCCTATCCTGCCAAGTCCTATGATCCCCGCAGTCTTTCCGGCAAGCTCGATCATCGGGTAGTCCCAGAAGCACCAGTCAGCGTTGTTCTCCCATCTGCCCTCTTTTACAGCACGGTCATGATGCCCTATATGCGAGCATATCTCCATCAGCAGACTGACAGCATACTGGCTCACGTTCTGCGTGCCGTATGTCGGTACGTTGACTACATCGATTCCCTTGCTCCTGGCGTACTTCACATCGACTACATTGTAGCCGGTTGCAAGCACGAATATGCCCTTAAGGTTCGGGCATTTGTCCATTGTGGCAGCGCTCACAGGTGTCTTGTTCACAACAGCGATATCAGCATCTCCTATCCTTTCCGCGATAAGATCCGATTCGGAATAAGATGTCCTGTCATACACCTGAAGCTCCCCAAAAGCCTCGAGCTGCTCCCAGCTCAGATCCCCCGGGTTCTCGGTATATCCGTCAAGCACAACTATTCTGTGTTTATCCATATGCACGTCCTCCGTCAGAAATAAACAGCCGCCACACTTGGAGGCGACTGTCCTTTCGATTCAAATGAGCAAACTATTCTGTTACTTCAGGCTCTTCTGCCTCTGCCGGCTCTTCCGCCGCTTCAGGCTCCTCAGCCGCTTCTGCCTCTTCTGCTTCCGGTTCCTCAAGATCTACGCCGAGGTCTCTGAGGATCTCTCTTGCCTTTGTGCATGCAGGGCAGTCGCAGAACTTCTTTCCTGCTGCCTTCATTGCTTCAGCATGAGATCTGATCTGCTCAGCTGCTTCCTCCCCCATCATTTCCTTCATCTCAGGCTTGCTGAATGTGTCAATGACTTCATCGAGTGAAGAAACGCCGGCCTTGAGTTGTTTGATGAACTCGAGTTCTGTGACCTTGTCCACTACAGGAGCAGCCTTGCCTTTCAGCTCTTCGATCTTCGGAGCAGCTTTTCCTTTGAGTTCTTCGATCTTCGGAGCTGCTTTTTCCTTAAGGTCCTCAACTACAGGTGCTGCCTTCTCAGCGAATTTCCCGGCTGTTTCAGCAACCTTATCACTTACTCTTCCAAGCTTCTCGTTTGCGTCGATAGCCTTTTCGGAATACTTATCAGCAAATCCACCGATCTTGTCCCAGGCTTCGCTGCCCTTTTCCTTGAGATCATCGAATTTGTCGCCGTACTTTTCATCTGCCTGCGCGAGCCACTTTTCAGCTGCCTCTTTGAGCGGGGCATATACGTGACCGCCGAGCAGTTCCTTTACCTTATCAACTGTTTTTTTATCTGCCATCTTATTACCTCCTGTCAATAATAGATGATGTAAAACCGCTTGATCCGAATCGTCAAACGTTGTTTATCAAAGGTTCTTTACAAGTGTAAGAATGTTGCTGCCATCCTTGTATTCATACTCAATGGCATCCATGGTCTGCTTCACCATGAAGATCCCAAGACCGCCGATCTGTCTGTCATCTGCCGAAAGAGTCACGTCAGGATCGTCTTTCAGGAGCGGGTCGTAAGGCTTTCCGTGATCGATGAATGTGATCCTCACCTGTACAGGTTCATCTGATACCGCAACACGGACCACCGCTCTTCCCTTGTCCGGATGGTATGCGTATTTGCAGATATTGACAAAGATCTCTTCGACCGCAATGTCGATCTGCATCTGGGATTTCATCGAGCAGCCGACAGCTTCGAGATTTTCATCCACGAAAGCCATCACCGGCTGCAGGTTTTCCTCA
>CACYDX010000208.1 GCA_902773255.1 Oscillospiraceae bacterium | reverse complement strand
CTGGTCCAGCTGTTCCAGACCTGCGGCACGAAGCTTGCGATCCGGTCGGACAAAAGGCTTAAAAACAAATCGGAATAATGATCAAAAAAGACCTGTTCGTGTTTTTTGCGAACAGGTCTTGAAATTAGTGGAACAGGCGATTATAATAGGCAGTAGTTAGAGATAACTAACCATGTTTGAGATTATATAACAGCAGGGCGGGACATCGGATCGCCTGTTTATTTGCACAGAGGGTTAGTCTTATCTAACCAATAGTTCCACAGGAAAGGAAAAAATCTGTAGGGCGGAGATGAAAACGGTGATCTGGGGGCTTCTGATCCCCTTTATCGGTACGGCGGCCGGCGCAGCCTGTGTGTTCTTCCTGAAGAAGGACCTGAAGGCCGGCGTACAGCGTGCACTTACCGGCTTTGCGGCAGGCGTGATGGTGGCAGCGTCCATCTGGAGCCTGATCGTTCCGGCAATCGGGCAGTCATCCGGCATGGGGCGCCTGGCCTTCCTGCCCGCCTTCATCGGCTTCTGGCTGGGGATACTGTTCCTGCTGCTTCTCGACCATGTGATCCCGCATCTGCATATGAGCATCGACAGGGCAGACCAGGCGGAAGGGCCCCGATCCCAGCTGGACCGGACTCTGATGATGATCCTCGCCGTAACGCTCCATAACATCCCGGAGGGGATGGCTGTGGGCATCGTCTATGCGGGGATGCTCTCAGGCCGGGCCAATATCACGGCAGGCGCCGCGCTGGCTCTGGCGCTCGGCATAGCCATCCAGAACTTCCCGGAGGGCGCGATCATTTCCATGCCGCTCTTTGCAGAGGGAAAGAGCAAGGCGAAGTCTTTCTGGCTGGGTGTCCTGTCCGGCGCAGTCGAGCCGGTATTCGGCGGACTTACGGTGCTGATCGCGAGCCTTGTGATCCCGGTGATGCCGTATCTGCTGTCCTTTGCGGCGGGAGCCATGCTGTATGTCGTGGTGGAGGAGCTTATACCGGAAATGTCCTCCGGGGAGCATTCCAATATAGGCGTTGTGTTCTTTGCCGTCGGCTTCAGCCTGATGATGGCGCTGGACGTGGCGCTGGGATAGGAGTTTTTGATGAAGTATCACATAGAGAAAAACACGGTGCAGGAGACGCTGGTCATTCCTCTTTTCGGTAGACTGGTCTGCTCCGAGCACTTTCCGGAGCTTTTCTCCGACCCGGAGGCGAAGCGGATCTGCGATTCGCTGGACTATGATTTTGCGGAAAAGCGGAAAAAGATGGAGTCGCCCGCCGGACTATTCGGGGCGCTGGAAGTTGCCCAGAGGCAGTATGATCTGCGCTGCGAGGTGGAGGCATACCTGAAGGAGAACCCGGAGGCCGCGGTTGTAAACCTCGGCTGCGGCCTGGACGATACCTTCCGCAAATGCGACAACGGGCTTTGCCGAGGCTATAACATCGACCTGCCGGACGTTATCGCTGTGAGAGATGAACTGCTGCCCGCCGGGGAAAGGGAGAAGAACCTCGCCTGCGACCTGAACGACTTCAGCTGGATGGACATGATAGATGTATCGAACGGCGCTGTTTTCTTCGCGGCGGGTGTGTTCTATTACTTTAAGACTGAAGAAGTAAAAAGGCTCTTTTCCAACATGGCGGAGCGTTTTCCGGGCTGCGTACTGGTTTTCGACTCCTGCAATGAACGCGGTGCGAAGCTCATGCGGAAGACCTGGCTCAAGGAAGCGGGGATAACAGACGTCAGCGCCTTTTTCTCGCTGGAGGATGAAAAGAAACTGCGCTCCTGGAGCAGAAAGTTCGCCTCTGTCACGGCGAAGAGCTACATGCGCGGCTACCGGGATATCTATGACAAGGTCGGCCTGTTCCACAAGCTGATGATCCGCTTCTGCGACAGGCTGGTGAATATGAAGATCGTAAAGATCGTGTTCAGGGAAGTGAAGGCATGACGAGGAAAGAGCAGATAAAAAGCGCCTATAAGCTGACAGGCAGCAACGCCAGCTTTTATGACGGCATGATGACCTATTCGACTCTGCCGGGCAAGGCCATATGCCGGATGGTATGGAACATGGACGGGGAAAGGAACCTGCGCTATGTGGAGCAGGCGCTTTCCGGCGTGCCGGAGGATTTCAGCGGGAAGTCTGTGATTCCTTCTTCGGCAGCTTTAACGTGCTCGGAAAGATCTTTGATTTGAACCGGAGACGGGACAACCGGCTGGCAAACAGGATCTTCAAAAAAGCCAACGATATCCGCGTGGAGGAGATCAAGAGATTTCCGGCCTCCTTCCGGATGGGCTTTTACGATTATGACGATGCCAACGGCGTTGTCCGCTACAGCTTCACCCAGTGCCCGAACGCGGAGTTTGCAAAGCGGCATCATCTGGAGGATGTGCTCCCGCTGATGTGCAACTGCGACCATCTGGCCATGCAGAAACTGCATGCCTGCCTGATCCGTGAAGGCACCTGCTGCACATCGGATCTATGCGATTACTGCATCTGCGGAGACCGGAACCCGCTGGCAAAGGAGTATGAGCTCGTGAGAGCGGAAAACGGTCTGCTGCTCAGCGTGAAAAAGGAGAGAGAAAATGTTTAAGAACCTGACATCAAGACAGAAGCTCCTCTTTGCGGTATGGTCGATGATCCTTGCCATGATAGGCGACTATCTGCTCGGCTTCGGGACCATAAGCTTTTCGGATTCTCCGGATGCCTATATGGGAATGTCGTTCAATGTTGTTCCGGACTGGAGATACGCTTTGTCTTCCATCCTGGGCTTTGCCTGCGCGGCGCTCTTCGCAGTGGCCGCCGTGGAGCTGATGCGGGTGATGGAGGATAAATACGGGCTGGGTGATAAAAAGCTCTACAAGCTCTTTAAGATCGCAAACTGGTGCGGCATCCTGTACTTTGCCTTTATCCATATCGGCATATGCATGCTTCCCGTCGTGTTCAACGCCGGAATGGCGGCGACGGGAGACATTCCGCTCTCGGTCGGTATGATGTTCCGGGTGCTGAAAAGCATAGCCGTGCCGATGGTGCTGGGCTTTATCCTGTG
>CACYDX010000207.1 GCA_902773255.1 Oscillospiraceae bacterium | reverse complement strand
TCAGGAAAAACAGGATCAGCGCGATGGCGGACATCATGTCCGCGTAGCTCGGCCAGAAGCCCTGCTCGCCGCCGGATTCACCGGTCATGGCGCCGGCTTTTCCAACACGGATCCTCCTCATTGCTCATCCTGCCTCTCTGCGGGGCGGGAGGACCTGCGCAGGATCCCCGCCAGGTCGCGGACGCTCACGTCGAGACGTTCCACGGTGCCGCGGAGGTTGTAGTCCACCTCGCCGAAATCGCGCACGCCGTCGTTGAACTTCTTCACGGTGCCGTTGAAGTTTTCGAGCATCTTCTTCTCAGCCAGAAGGGTATCCTTGAACTCGTTCGTAGCTGCCGTAAGCGTTCTGTCCATGCTGGAGGCGCTCCTGTCGAGCGCGTCAATGATCCTGCGGACAAGAGTGGCGTCGTCCTTTGAGGAGTTTGTGGGCAGCTGCGGGGCGACTATATGGTCGAGCCAGAGCTCGGTCTGGTTTATGAGAGTTTCACGTGCGGCCTGCGGAGAGAATACGGAGCGCAGGATGGTGAGGATTATCGAGCAGGCAACGCCTACGAGCGAAGTATAGAAAGCAACGCCCATGCCTGAAAGGGCGGACATGAGCCCGTCGCCCACGCTGTCGAGCACGCTGAGCCAGGCGGAGGTGTTGCTGTAGCTTATGAGCTCGGTGAGGGACGAAACCGAAAGGCTCAGTCCGAGGAAGGTTCCGAACAGTCCCAGCGTTACGAAGAGGGAAACGGCGTTGCTGAGGAACCTCTCGCAGAACAGCAGGAATGAAAGCTTCGAGCTCACTGCGCTGTCGATTATTGCAGGAGTGTTCACGCCCTCGCCGTAATCGCGGTATGCCGCGGCATAAGCTTCGCTCACGGACTGGAGAAAGTCCGAGTGCTGCTTCTTGCTTATCTTCCTGGTAATGCCCCTGTATCTCGAGCATACGTAGAACAGCATTATCAGAGCGATGATGAAAAGGATCACTATGGCTATGATAACGATAACGCCGGCTGCCGGCATGTTTTTAAGATTACCCATTATTACCCTCCTGTTTGTCTGTATATCGCGATATCGGATAATACCATTATAAATAAAGCACAATAAGTTAAAATATAACTAAAAAATAAACGAAAGCACACCCTGTTCAATGAACAGAGTGTGAATTTTACCTTGAAACCACGGGCTTTGCAGTGTTTCTGAGGTCAAAGCTCATCAGTACCGTCGATAAGGGCCAGCTTCTGCCGGCGGCTCATATGCTTGATATGCTGCTCGCGGCTCATGGCTTCCTCTTTCGTGGCGAACTCCTCAAGGTGCACGATCTCAACGGGCAGGCGCGAGCGGGTATATTTGGCGCCCTTTCCCGAATTGTGGGACTTCAGCCTCTGCTCAGGGTCCGTTGTCCAGCCGGCGTAATATGAGCCGTCGGCGCAGCGGAGGATATATGTATAGTTCATTTATAGTTCATTCCGCTTTTCCTTCGGGCCTGCTGATGCTTCTTATCCGCTTCTCGAATTTGCTTCTCGGGCCGAACACCTCGTGTCCGCAGCCTTTGCAGCGCAGCCTGAAATCCGCGCCGGTCCGCAGGACCTCCCACTCATGGCTGCCGCAGGGGTGCGGCTTTTTCATGGTGAGCAAATCGCCTACCTGAACATCCATTACTTCTTTATCTCCTCCCAGTAGCGCTTTGCGGCCTGCTCTATCTTGTTGTCTCCGTATTCGTAATAAACGCGGTCCTTCAGATCGTCCGGCAGATACTGCTGCTTTACCCAGTGGCCCGGGAAGTTGTGCGGGTATTTATAGCCCTGCTCCCTTTCAAAGCCTGTACCGTCTGCATGCACGTTCTGAAGCTCGCGCGGGAAGGAGCTCACATGTCCGGCCCGGACGTCCGCAATGGCGCTGTCTATGGCCATAACGCCGGAATTGGACTTGGGGCAGGTGGCAAGGAAGATGCAGGCCTCGGCAAGAGGCAGCCTCGCCTCGGGAAGGCCCAGCTGCAGCGCCGAATCCACGCAGGCCTTCACTATGGGCACTGCCATCGGGTAGGCAAGGCCGATGTCCTCGCTGGCGGAGCACAGTATGCGCCGGCAAGCGCCTATGAGATCGCCTGCCTCCAGCAGTCTTGCAAGATAGTGCAGAGCTGCGTCAGGGTCGGAGCCTCTCAGGGATTTCATCAGAGCGGAGAGAGAATCGAAATGCTCGTCGCCGTCTCTGTCATAGCGCATGGAACTTCGCTGGGAAATGTCTCTGGCTTCCTCCAGAGTCACCGTATCGCCCTTGGCAACGGTGAAGAGTATCTCAACGGAGTTGAGCGCCTTGCGGACATCGCCTCCGCAGGACAGCGCCAGATGCTTTATCACTTCCTCCGGGAAGACCAGCTGACGGTCCGAGGAGGAGTTTTTAAGCTTTACCGCCCTCTCAACGGCTATTGCCGCGTCCTCGGGGGCAACGGGCTTGAACTCGAACACCGTGGAGCGGCTGAGGATCGCGTTGAACACGCAGAAATACGGGTTCTCCGTGGTGGAGGCGATCAGC
>CACYDX010000206.1 GCA_902773255.1 Oscillospiraceae bacterium | reverse complement strand
TTTGCAAGGAAGCTGTCCACTCCCGCCTGCACCGCCTCGTCGAGGATATCATCCCAGTTATAGGCTGTGAGGATAACGATCGCGGATTCGTTTCCTGTAACAGCGCGGATCTGCCTCGTGGTCTCAACGCCGTCCATATCCGGCATCTTCCAGTCGACGAGGATAAGGTTATAGGGCTCTCGTCTTGCGTGCCTCAGCTTTACCATTTCGATGGCTTCCTTGCCGGATAGGCTGATCTCCGAGGCGATGCCCGCCTTTTCAAGAACGAGCTGCGCATGCTCGCAGGCCACGGGATCATCGTCTATGATGAGAACGCTCATATCCTCCGGGCGAATATCCCGCGTCTTATCTTCGGCGGATTCATGCGCTGCGTCAAACAGCGTCACGGTAACCGTAAACGTGGTGCCTTCGCCCTTGACGCTCTTCACCTGGATGTTGCCGTTCATCATCTCAACGATGCTTTTCGTGATGGCAAGGCCGAGGCCGGAACTGCCGTAGCGGTTGGTGGCGGAGGCGTCCTCCTGGGCAAAGGTATCGAAGATATGGGGGAGAAATTCCTCACTCATGCCTATGCCCGTATCGGATATGGTGAACTGCAGGGCGGATCTGCCGTCGAATTGCGCTTTGCGTTCCACCTGCATCTCGACCTTTCCGCCTGCCGGAGTGAATTTCACCGCATTGCCGAGGATGTTGATGAGCACCTGCCGGAGTTTGACGTTATCGCCTATATAGTAGTCGTCCACGTGCCCGTTGATGTGGCACTGGTAATCCAGCCCCTTGTCATTGCACTGGCTGGAGAATATGGTGTTCACGGCCTCGAGCAGCTTGGCGAAGGAAAACTCCTCGTTCCGGAGGTTCATCCTGCCGGATTCGATCCTGGACATATCCAGGATGTCGTTTATGAGCGTGAGCAGATGCTCTGCCGAAGCGCCTATCTTCTCAAGATAATCCCTGGTCTTCGGCGTGATGTCCGGATCCCTGAGGGCTATGCTGTCAAGTCCGATGATAGCATTCATCGGTGTTCTTATCTCATGAGACATGTTTGAGAGGAAGGCGGTCTTTGCCCGGCTTGCCTGTTCGGCTGCTTCCAGCGCGTCGCTGAGAGCCTGCTGCTGCTCGAGGGATCCGCGGGTCTCCTCGTCCACGTCGACGAAGCAGGCGCCTACGGTGTGGACCAGATGATCCTCGCGTTCATCGGGATGACGCACTCCTGCGAATTTCACGATCTCCCAGGAATCTATGCCGTCTACGTTTATCATATAGCGGTAGGAGATCACCAGATGATCCTTCAGTCCCGCACGGATGTTGTCGGGTTGTATGAACCTGAGGAAGTCCTCACGGAAAGGTTCGGCCACGTAAGTATTGCAGTATGCGGTGACTGCCTCGATATAGGGGAAGCGCTCGCCGGTTTCAAATCCGTGCAGGTCGTTCCTCGACTGATAGCAGATGCCGGTGTTTTTATCGAGCTCCAGATAGTAAACGCTTCTGTAGTCGGAGGAGAGGGCCTTTATCATCCGGTTCTGCTGCTGCCCCTGCTCCTTCTGCGTGAGAAGCTCGTCCTGCAGGGCAAGGCGCTGCTCCATCTCTTCCTGCTTTATGCGGTGCTCGGCGTCCGCCGTTTCCTTTTCCAGCAGGATCTGCGCGTTTTTCCGGTTCTGCAGGAGTATGTAAAGGAACATGCCGATCAGCACGGCAACGGTAAGTATCGATTGCACGATGCTGATAACCAGGATCCTGTTTGATATGGAGCTTATGCTCTCGCTTATTACGCTCTCGCGGATAAGATAGGTGAGGAGCCAATCGGTCCCGGCGATGGGAACGTAGCTCAGAGTTTCCTTTATGCCGTTGTAGGAGAAGGAGGCGACGCCCCGGCGCCCCTCGGCGAAATCATCGGCGATCTGCTCGTAGGAATAGCACTTTTCATACTTTACATTCGACAGGGCCTGCAGAAGATTGTCCTCTTTTGCCTGTCCGCCAAGGACCTGATTGGTAAGCGCAACGCCCTTGCTTGTATAAATGTTGCTGAAAGTAGCACTCGAGCTCTGAACATCCATGGAAACGCCCGAGAGCATCTCATCCATGTTTATCGCCATGAAGCAAACGCACAGTGTCTTTCCCCGGAAGGGAACGTTCACCGGCACTGCGATGATGACCTGGGGATTATCGCTTTCTATATTGAAAACGGAGATCTCCGGCTCTGAGAGGGTCTTATAGTCGAAGTCGTATTCGTCTATGTTGTCCTGCGTTCCCATAGAGGTGTAGATCAGGCCATCGGTATCCACGAAAGCGAATTTATCGAGAAGGAAGAGCTGCTTCATCCTTCGCTGATAGGCTTCCATATGCGCCTTGTCGCTCAGATCCTCCTCGCTCATCAGGGCTATGGCCGTACGGATAACATCGATCTTGTCCTGCAGGTTGTTTTCAACGACATGCTCGCGCCTTCCCGCCAGTTCGTCCAGATACAGCAGACTGACAGAGCGTACAGCGCTGTCAGCAGCATTTCGCGTGCTATGGCCCATCCAGATCGTTCCGGCGATGAGGATCACGGCAAGTATGATGCATCCGCCGACGGTTATCGCCCTTGTGCTGTTTTTTCTTTCTGTTTCCAACGTTCCCGCCTCCCAAGAAGAATACCCGGGCATGCTTCATAATATACCAAATTATAATATAGCACAGGGGAAATCACTTTTATAATCGGAAAGGAAAAAACATAGCATCTTTTATCTATAAGCCCCTATCCTTTTACTTGACCGGGGGAAAGAAACACTTTATACTAAATTAGATATAGTATGAGCAATTGAGGAAAGCGAGTTTGACCGGATGGATGAATTACGCGATCATAAAGGACTGGACAGATACCTTTCAGCGGTAGATGTATGGGCGATGGCCTTCGGCTGCATGGTCGGCTGGGGCGCATTTGTCATGCCCGGGACGACATTTCTCCCCATAGCCGGTCCCGCCGGAACCGTGCTGGCGCTGATCATCGGTCTTGCCGTTATGCTCGTGATCGGTTCCAGCGTTTCCTATCTGATGGCGCGCTCTCCGCGCACAGGCGGCCTGTATTCTTACACAAAGGAAGCATTCGGCCGCGACCACGCTTTTTTATGTTCCTGGTTCCTCTGTCTTTCCTATCTTACGATAGTCTTCCTAAACGGTACTGCGATCTTCCTTATCATCCGCACCATGCTCGGCAGCACGGCCCAGAACGGCTGGCACTATGTCATTGCGGGAAATAAGATATATCTTCGCGAGGTGGCGCTTTCGGTGTTCGCTTTTGCCGGAATAGGAGTCCTGTTCATTTTCGCGAAACCCATCCTGCAGCGCCTGCATACTGTTCTTTCGGTCATCCTGTTTGCCGGTGTGGTCATAACAGCGGTCTGCTGCCTGCCTCGGCTGGATGTGAGGGAGGCCTTCAGCTCCTTCGGCTATAAGGGGATCAGCCGCGGCTATGCTGTTTTCAGTCTTATCATCCTCGCCCCCTGGGCTTTCGTCGGATTCGAGATAACCTCATTCGATACGGCGCATTTCCTTTTCCCGGTAAAGAAGTCAAAGAGGATCCTGCTTTTCTCCATTCTGATCGCCGCGATAGCATATATAGCGATGGCTCTTGTAAGTGTCACTGCTGTACCGGACGGCTATGCTTCGTGGGCGGCTTATATTGCCGATCTCGATAGTCTCGGCGGCATCCTCTCCGTGCCTACCTTCTATGCGGCGCATTCGATAATGGGAAATGCCGGGCTCATAGTTCTGGGGATAACGGCGCTGGCGGCGATACTGACAGGTATCATCGGCGCCTACCGCGCCACGATGAGAGTCCTCTCGACTATGGCCGAGGACAAGATCCTCTCCGAGCGCTTTTCCAAAACGAGCTACAGCATCCTCTTTATAATGGTGCTCTCCATTGCCGCGTCTTTGCTGGGCAGAAATACTCTCAACTGGTTCGTTGATCTCACGTCTTTCGGCGCGATCGTGGCCTATGGCTATACATCTGCCGCGGCGTATAAGATCGCACGCATCGAAGGAAACAGGAAGATAATGGCTACCGGATTGCTCGGTGCAGTTATCTCCGCTGTGTTTGCGCTTGTGCAGCTGGTGCCGAGGCTTGCCGCGATCGATGCGATGGGCAGCGAGGCCTTCCTGCTGCTGAGCCTTTGGTGTCTGCTCGGTTTCGTGTTTTACTGGCGGACCGTCAGGCGCAGCAATCTCACGGAGTTCAGCGGGATCTCCACTTCCGGTATAGTCCTTTTCGCACTTCTCGTCTATGCCGCGATATTGTGGCTGGCCAAGCGCCTTTCTGAAATGGGGAACCTTGAAGCCGTGCACGATTCGCTTGCGGGAAGCATTGTGCTGCTTCTTGTTATTGTCTTTGCGGGACTTGTTGTTATGCTCTATATCCAGAACCTCGTGAGGGTAAAGCATGAGAACGCGGAGCGTGAAAAGATCCGTGCCATGGAGGGAAGCCTTGCCAAGAGCCGCTTCCTCTTCAATATGTCCCATGATATCCGGACGCCTATGAACGCCATCCTCGGCTATACGCATCTTGCCTTGAAGGAGGATGTGCCCGATACTACGCGCGGCTATCTGGAAAAGATAGATACTTCCAGCCAGCATCTGCTCGCGCTCATAAACGATATCCTCGAGATGAGCCGCATAGAGAACGGCAGGCTGGAGCTTGAATACTCCCCGGCTGACCTCTGCGCTGTTCTGGACGAGATGAAGGATCTTTTCTCCGAACAGATGATGCAGAAAGGTCTGGATTTCTCTGTCCACTATGCGCAGGTGCAGCACCGCTTCGTCTGGTGCGACAGGAAGAATCTCAACCGTGTGCTTCTGAATATAATCTCCAACGCCTATAAGTTCACGCCCAAGGGCGGCGTGATCTCTGCCTCGATCTTTGAGACCGGCGCTGATGAAGGCTACGGCTCCTATGAGCTTCGCATTCAGGACAGCGGCATCGGCATGTCCAGCGAATTCGTGGAAAAGATGTTCAATGCCTTCGAACGTGAGCGCAGCTCAACAGAGAGCGGCATAGAGGGCACAGGCCTCGGTCTTGCGATAACCAAGAGCATTGTCGATCTGATGGGTGGAACCATAGAGGTGCTGACGTCTCCCGGCAGCGGCACGCAGATCATTGTGCGCCTCAAGCTCCGCCTCGCTTCGGAGGAGGAGCTCCGCAAAGGGACTGAGATCGAAGAGGCGGAAGCGGGCGAAGCGACCGACTTTACGGGCACGAGGCTGCTTCTGGCTGAGGACAATGCGGTGAATGCGGAGATAGCGAAGATGATCCTCGAGCAGATGGGCTTCACGGTGGACCTTGCTGAAAACGGACAGATCGCCGTGGATATGTTGGAAAACGCAGAGGCGGGGACCTATAACGCCGTCCTGATGGATATCCAGATGCCCGTGATGGACGGATATACAGCCGCTCGCGCCATTCGCGCGCTTGAAAATGAGCAGATCGCCTCGATACCGATTATAGCCATGACGGCCAACGCCTTTTCGGAGGACGTGCAGGCCGCACTGGATGCGGAGATGCAGGCGCATATAGCAAAGCCCATTGATATCGGCCTGCTCACAAAAACGCTCAGATCCATACTGAAATAAAGCAGCTTTAACAGCTGCAGACTATATCACCGGAGCATTGTCCGGACAAATGATCACAGGAGAGAAGAAATATGACAACGGAAGCTCAGACACTGTTTCGCCCTTCCGCGGAAAAACGGCGTATCCTGCTTGTTGAGGATGAGTTTATAAATCAGGAGATCCTCAAGGCTTATCTGGAGGACCGATATGATATCCTCGTCGCCCCCGACGGCGCGTCTGCGCTGGAAATGCTTTTTGTCGAATACGAGACGATCAGCCTGATCCTGCTGGATCTGAATCTGCCGGATATCCACGGGCTGGAGCTGCTGCGCCGCATAAAGGCGGATTCCCGTTCTTCCCAGCTTCCCGTTATCGTTATGACGGCGGACAGCGAGGCTGAGGTGGTGAGCCTTACGCTCGGCGCGATAGACTTCATCCCCAAGCCCTATCCGCAGCCCGATGTTGTTCTGGCGCGTATACAGCGCACCATAGAGCTCTCCGAGGACAGGGACACGCTCCGTTTGACCGAGCGCGATCATCTCACAGGCCTTTACAACAGGGAGTTCTTCTTCCGTTATGCCATCCAGCTCGATTCCCACCACAAGGATTACCCGACTGACGCCATAGTGCTCGATGTGAACCATTTCCACACCATAAACGAGCGCTACGGCAAGCATTACGGGGATGAACTTCTGCGCCGTCTTGCGCTGCTGATACTCTCTCTGCTTGAGAGAGAGGGCGGTATCGCCTGCCGCAGCAAGGCGGACACCTTTCTTGTCTACAGCCCGCACCGTACAGATTATGAAGAACTGCTGGAGAGGCTTTCCGCCCGGCTTGATGCTGATGAGAACAACAAAGGTCACGTCAGGATCCGTATGGGCGTTTATACCGATGTGGACAAAACGCTTGACGTGGAGCGCCGCTTTGACCGCGCCAAGCTGGCGGCTGATACCGTGAAGGACAGCGCCGTGAAGGCGATAGGGCTCTATGACAAATCTCTTCAGGAGGCTGAGCTTTACTCCGAGCAGCTGATAGAGGACTTCTCGGCTGCCATAAGGGAAGAGCAATTTGTGGTGTATTACCAGCCCAAGTTCGATGTCCGCGCGGATAAGCCCGTTCTCCACAGCGCCGAGGCGCTTGTTCGCTGGAAGCATCCTGAGCTGGGTATGGTAAGTCCCGGAGCTTTCATTCCGCTGTTTGAGAAAAACGGCCTGATACAGACTGTCGACCAGTATGTCTGGGCAAAGGCGGCGGCACAGATCCGGGACTGGAGAGAAAGATTCGGCATTACGCTCCCTGTCTCGGTGAATGTCTCGCGGGTTGATCTTTTCGATCCGCTGCTCAAGGAGAGACTGGGTGCCATATTGGAAGAAAACGGCCTCGGCAGCGAGGATCTGCTGCTCGAGATAACAGAATCTGCCTATACGGAGGATTCAAAGCAGCTCATCGAAGCGGTAAGCGTATTGCGTGCTGCGGGCTTCCGTATAGAGATGGATGATTTCGGCTCGGGCTATTCCTCGCTGAGCATGCTTTCCACACTGCCCATAGATATCCTCAAGCTGGATATACAGTTTATCCGCGGAGCTTTCTGTGAAGGAAGGAAGGATATCCGTCTTCTGGAGGCCATGATCAGACTGGCCGGAGCATTCAAGCTGCCGGTGGTGGCAGAGGGCGTGGAGACTTCCGAACAGGTCGCTGTGCTCGGTGCTTTAGGTTGTGATTTCATCCAGGGCTATTATTTCTCACGTCCGGTCCCGCCTGAGGAATTCGAAAAGTTCTTCTGCAGCTGATGAAAGCCTGAAGCTTGCTTGATAAAAGCCGGATATCCGGACTGACTTTTGTGATAGGGAGGTGAGATCCCTGCAAAAAAGAATAAGGCTTGCCGCTCTTATGCTTGCGCTGTGTCTGCTTATCAGCGGCTGCGGCGCGGATCTCCCTCAGGCTGATACTGAGTCTGAACGGCAAAGTGACCTTACTTCGCCGCAGAATGCTGAAAAACAGAAAGGACAAAACGGCTTGACCCTGATAAAGGAAGCTGTGTTGCCTGACATGCAGAACGCTCCGTCAGCACCTTCAGAGGACTTTGTCTCTTATAAAGCGCCGGCTATGGCGACTGTGGAGTTCCACAGGGATCTTGCAGATGGCGGAAACGGCGTACAGATCGACCTGTCTGCCGTCAGCGAGGGCTATTTTGCAATATCCGCGGTATCTGACAAAAGGCTCAAACTGCAGGTATTCTTTTACGATCTGACCTATACCTATGATATCTCATCCGAGGGGACCCCGTCGTTTTTTCCGCTCCAGTGCGGAGACGGACTTTACATTTTCCGCGTTATGGAGAATATCTCAGGAACTAAATATGCGCAGCTTTATCGCACGGAGTGCGAGGTGAAGCTGATCGATGAGTTTCAGCCTTTTATCCGCCCGAGCGACTACAGCAGATATGATGAAAACTCCGCATGTGTGGCTAAAGCCGCCGAACTTGCGTCCAACTGCAGGAGTAAGCTGGAAGTGGTCTCTGCGGTATATGCCTTCGTATGCAAAAATATAAAATATGATAGTAAAAAAGCTTCGACTGTAAAATCCGGCTATCTCCCGGATGTGGACGATACTCTGTCCACAAAGAAGGGCATCTGTTTTGACTATGCAGCTCTGGCTGCCGCCATGCTGCGAAGCCAGGGTATCCCGACAAAGATGATATTCGGCTATGTTGCGCCGGATGATCTTTATCACGCATGGAACATGTTTTATACCGAGGAAAGCGGCTGGGTGACGGTGAAATTCGAAGTCACCGGCAAAAACTGGACCCGCATGGACCTTACCTTTTCCGCCGGCGGAGTGTCTGCCGCATTTGTGGGCGACGGCAGCCATTACACGGATGTTTATTCCTACTGACAGGAGGAACGAGATGAGTAATAAAAAATTGGATGATCTCGGAGTCAGCGCCTTTTGCGAGAGCATGGCGATGTTGGTGCAGTCCGGGATCCGGACTGACGAAGCTATATCCCTGCTGCAGAGCGGGAGCCGGAGCGGAGGCGTCCTCGAGCAGGGACTGCACGGTATGAAGACCATGACAGAGCAGGGGAGCTCTCTGGCAGATGCTATGGAAGCCGCGGATATCTTTCCGGACTTCGCGGTAAAAATGATCCGCGTCGGTGAAGATTCGGGAAGGCTTGAGAATGTGCTGTTTCGCCTCTCGCGCTATTACACCGGGCAGAAGACTCTCGCTGAAAAGCTGCGCGGAGCGGTGACCTATCCGCTGGCCATGCTGGTCCTGATAATCGCGGTGCTCTCCGTTATGCTGGCGATTGTGCTTCCCGCTTTCCGCGCCGTATACGACAGGCTCACGGGCAGCCTTGCCGCCTCATCATATGCATATATTCACTGGGCCGGAATTTTCTGCGCCGCGGCGCTCGTAATAATGGCGCTGCTGGCCCTTACCCTTATAGCCGGCCTGATGCTCTGGAAGAACGGCAAAAAGAACGCGGTTATAGTGGTTTTGGAGAGATTCCCGCGTTGCAGAGCCATTCTTGACACAAGCGCGCTTTACCGTTTCACCTCCGCTCTTGGCACCTACCTCGCCAGCGGCGAGATGCAGGACGAGGCAGTGCAGGCGAGCATCCCACTCTGCGGATCCGACCGGCTTGCCAAAAAGCTCGAAAGCCTTTCTGCGCGTATGGCTGAAGGACACAGCTTCGCGCAGGCTGCCTATGACGAGGAACTCTTCGAGCCTGTATACGGCAGGATGCTGCTCGCCGGAGAGCGAAGCGGCGGCCTTGAAGATGTTCTCGCAAGGCTTACGCAGCTTCTGGAGGAAGACGGTGCAAATCAGGTCGACCGTCTTGTGGAGATAGTATCTCCCGCCCTCTCGGGAATACTGATGGTAACAGTCGCGCTTACCCTTATAAGTGTTATGCTGCCGCTTATCGGCATGATGAATTCCATCGGCTGAGGAGGACTTTATGTACTCTGACCGGAAGAAAAAGAATACCGGGATACTGTACATCTTACTTGCTGTCGTGCTCGTGTTCGTTATTGCGTTTTCTGCGTTCGGACACTCCGCACGGGATGTAAGCGAGGAGGGCGCCGTCGCCATACGCGAGACTGTGCGCAAAAGTGCGCAGCAGTGCTATGCTGTGGAGGGCGTTTATCCGCCGGATCTTCAGTATCTCAGAGATAATTACGGCCTGCAGATAAACACGGAGGACTATAAGGTGGTATATGACTGCTTTGCCTCCAATCTGCCGCCGGATATCCGTGTGATAGCGCGTGCGAAGTGAAGGGGGAGATGAGTTTGAAGCATGGCGGGAAAAACCCGATACTGCTCCTTTCCGTCGGTCTGGCGGCTCTGTTTCTGCTCGGATTTCTCCTTCTCGTGAACTTCGGCGCGAGAAGCTACAGTAACGTGGTGGACAGCCAGTATGATAACATGGACAACCGCGCTCTCGGAGCCTATCTTGCTGCGAGCGTAAAAGCCAATGACAGCGCCGGGGCTCTGCGCGTGGATGATTCCGAATACGGGAATGTGCTCGTCGTTACTGATGCTGAGTCGGGCTATGCACTGCGCTATTATCTCTACAATGGGCAGCTTGCTGAGGATTTTGCCCGCATCGGATCGCCGCTCGATCCGGAGAATGCGCAGATGATCGGGCCGACAGGGACTATCTCTGTTGAATTTGAGGAAGGCCTTCTTACCGTGACTACCGATGCCGGCCGCACGCTGCTGTATCTCCGCAGCGGAGAGGAGTATGCACCGTGAAAAGAAACGAGCTTACATCCTTCTATCTCGAAGCGCTGCTGCTCATAGTGGCCTTTGTAGCGATAATCCTTGTTCTTACTGGCGTGTTCGGGACTGCGCGCGTTCAAAGCGAAGACGCAAAGGAACTGACGACAGCTGTTATGCTCGCTTCCAACGCAGCCGAGGCGGTATCTGCGGCAGACAGTCTCGAGCAGGCAGCCGCACTGCTGGACGAGGGCGGCAATGTTTGTATCACGAACGGAAAGATAGAAGCGGACTACCTGAAAAACGGAAAGCCGGGCATTTCAGGGCAGGGAGACCTGCGCCTCACGATCAGCTGGGAGCCTTCCGCGGATGATGCGTCGCTTATCGAAAGTACCATCACTGTTTCAGCCGCCGATGATGCATCACCAGTCTACACGCTGGAGACAGCTGGCTTAAGGAAGGGGGCGGAAGCATGAACAAAGCCCCTGTGCGTCTCGGACCGCTGGCACTGTTGCTCACTGTGATAAGTATCTGCCTTGCGATCCTTGCAATCCTTGCATTCACCACCGCAAGGGCGGATATGCGTCTTGCTGAGAGATATGCTGCCACAGTGCAGGAGCGCTATGATCTTGAAAAGGAAGGCCAGAAGTATCTGGCCGCTCTGTACGCCGGACGTGAACAGGCGCCGGATCCTGATGAAGACGGTGTGATCCGCACTGATCTCAGCCGCGGTGATTATGTGCTCCATATTTCCCTGATCCCGGGTGAGGATGGTGCTTTTAGAGTGCTCTCCTGGCGTCAGGAGAAGATATGGGAGCATGATGAAATAATAGATGACCTCTGGAACGGACTAATATAAAAGGAGGGATAGCATTTGAATATCCCTGAGATCCTCCAAAAAGCAGTCTCGGCAGGTGCGGCGGATGTGTTTCTGGTCGCCGGCCTTCCCGTAACCTTCAAGTGCGACGGCCGTCAGCAGCGCATGGAAAGCGGAATCCTGATGCCCGATGAGATCGCAGACCTGATAGATGAGATCTATGATATCAGCAGGCGCGAAACGACTAATCTCGATCGCGGTGCGGATGACGATTTCTCATTTGCTGTGCCCCATCTGGGACGGTTTCGTGTGAACGTGTTCAGACAGCGCGGCTCGCCCGCCGCGGTGATACGTGTCATAAAATTCGGTCTCCCGGATCCTGCTGGGCTCGGTATCCCCGAGAGCGTGCTCTCACTCGCGGATAACAAGAAAGGCCTTGTACTGATCACGGGTTCTGCCGGCACAGGTAAATCCACGACGCTTGCCTGCATGATAGACCGAATAAACCGCAGCCGCGACTGCCATATCATAACGATGGAAGATCCTATCGAATATATCCACCGGCATGACAAAGCGATCGTCACCCAGCGCGAGATATCCATCGACACGCCGGGATATCTTGATGCTCTGCGCTCCGCGCTCCGTGAGAGCCCGGATGTTATCCTGCTTGGCGAGATGCGCGATTACGATACGATATCCGCTGCAATCACCGCTGCGGAGACCGGCGTGCTTATGCTGAGCACTCTGCACACAAGCTCCGCGGCTAATACGATCAGCCGTATCCTCGATGTGTTTCCTGCAAACCAGCAGAAGCAGGTGAAGATCCAGCTTGCTCAGATCCTCAGGGGCGTTGTCTGCCAGCAGCTGGTGCCTTCGGTGGACGGCGGGCAGATCCCGGTTTTCGAGATAATGAAGACCAATGTTGCCATCCAGAACATGATCCGCGAGGATAAGCTCCATCAGCTCGAATCGGCCATGCAGGCCGGTGCGGCCGAAGGCATGTGCACGATGGATGGCAGTCTCCTGAAGCTTTATAAGGAAGGCCGTATAACCAAGGATACTGCGCTGCTCAGCTGTGTCAGCTATGAGGCGATGGCAAAGCGCCTCGGAATGTGAGGCCGGCAGCATGAGAATGACGGAAATGCAGGAAGATGTGCTCTATGTACGTATGCTTGGCGGCTTTTCCGTGCAGATGAATGGAAAGCTGATAGCAGGCGGCTCCAAAGCTGATAACTCGCAGTTTGCCTATCTGCTCCAGATACTTATTCATAACCGGGACAGGGGCGTGACGCGCGACCGCCTTGAAGAGCTTCTCTTCGAGGAACGCGATATGAGCAATGTCCACCACGCACTTCAGAGTGTTATCTATAACGCAAAGAAAAAGCTTGAAAAGGCAGGGCTGCCGAAAGTCAATTACATAGAGCAGAAAAAAGGCGTTTTCTTCTGGACGCATGAGATACCGATTATTGAGGATGCTTCCCGCTTTGAGGAGATCTACATGAAAGCCGGGGAATCGGAGGACGAGAATGAACGTATCGCGCTGTATATGGAAGCCTGCCACTGGTACAGCGGAGAGTTCCTTCCCATGCAGGCAGCTGTGATATGGGCGGCGCACGAAGCCCGGCGCTACAGAGAGATGTTCTGCGACTGTGTTGAAAAAGCCGCGCAGCTGCTTCGCCTCAGGCAGGATTTCTTCCAGATGGAGGAGCTTGGTGTATATGCTGCCAAGGTCGATCCTCTGGCCGACTGGGAGCCTGTTACCATGGAAGCCCTTACATCCATGGGCCGCTATGAAGAGGCACGCAAACTCTATGAGGACACGGTGGACTATTACTTCAACGAGCAGGGGTTGCGCCCGTCGAAAAAACTGATGGAGCAGTTCGGACGGCTGGGCGAGGAAATGATGCACCGCTATGCCGTTCTCGACCAGATCCAGGCAGATCTTTCAGGCAGGGATGACAGCACCCCGGGCGGATACTTCTGCAGTTACCCTGTATTCCAGGGCATATACCGGATGATAGAGCGCATGCTCGAGCGCGGCGGTCAATCGGTTTACATAATGTTATGCACTGTTGTGGACGGCAAGGGCAATCCCATCCATTCCGGGCCGATGCTTGAAGAACTGAGCAAGCGCATGGGTGATGCGATCCGCCGGACTATCCGCCGGGGCGACGCGCTTACCCAATACGGCAGAGGCCAGTATTTGGCGCTGCTTGTTAATACCACCAGGGAAAACTGTGCGGTTATACAAAAGCGTATTAACGACCATTTCATTATCGGTCGCCAGCGCTCTTCCATCCGCTACTATGTGAACAGCGTCTTTTTCGAGCCTGAGCTCAGACCCCGGGGAACGAAGGAGAAGAAGCCGTGAGCAAAACTCAGTGGTATATCGGCGCGCCTAACGGCGTGGTGCTGTGTATAGACAGTGTATCTGAGGGAGAACCCGGAGGGCGGCTTTATCACAGTTACAGAACTGATGCGCAGGAATTCATTAATATAGAGCAGATGATAATCTATATGGAGGATCTCTATGATGCTCTGAATTTCCCGCACCCGGGATCCAATGAGAGAAAATTCAACCCCGTGAAAAAAACGGGAGCGCATTATACAGAAAGGGACAGGATAATGAAAGACGAAGAACTGTTGAGCAGGCATGGTGACATAGGAACATTTATAGTCCGCGTGCAGCACAGGCAGAACAGCAGCTGGCAGGGCAGGATCACATGGATGGAGAAGGACAAGACCATATCTTTCCGCTCTGTGTGGGAGATGGTAAAGCTCATAGAAAACGCCATCGATACAGTATGCTTGGAGGATGGCTCTGAGGACGTCACACACTGGTAATTAGGGCTCCAAAGAATAGAGGGGAGAAGACCGCTCAAAACCATGAACTGAGGTGAGGATATGAAGGAAACCGATACGGAACGCAGCCGGGATGAAGGGCCCGGCGGTATCCGTCTGAGGCATTTTCACGGCATCGTCGGTGTTGTGTTCACTGTTTTGGCTCTGCTGATGCTTCTCTCAACATATCTTACGAGCAGGGGTTATACCAGACTCGAGGAAGCCACCGAGAGATATATAACGGCACAGCAGGCGGCGGCGAACATGCAGGCGGCGTCCGACTTTCTTACGGCACAGGCGCGCGGCTTCATAGTTACCGGAGAAGTTGGGCACGCGGAGAAGTTTTTTGAGGAGACGGAAGTTACCCGCCGGCGCGATAATGCGCTCACGGATATAGAGAAGATCCTCGAGAGCCAGGTTGCCTATGGCTATCTGAGCACGGCGCTCGATAACTCCAATGTGTTGCTTGATATCGAGATCTATGCGATGCGTCTGGCAGCGGAAAGCTATGGTATCAGGCTCCGGGATCTGCCGGAAGCTCTGAGAAACGCGGACATCGAGGATGCAGATCTGCACCTTCCGGTATCTGAGCAGCGCGAAAAGGCATTGATGATGGTCTTTGATGAAACATATCAGGAACATAAGGATACGATCACCATGAACGTGTCAATGGCCGTGGAGACTCTGATCGAAGAGACCCGCGGAGAGCAGATGGAGAGTTCAGCGCGTCTTCTCCGACAGATGCACTGGGAGGAGATCCTGATCCTTGTTATGCTGTTCGTTGTTTTTGTTCTC
>CACYDX010000205.1 GCA_902773255.1 Oscillospiraceae bacterium | reverse complement strand
GGCATGAAGGTAAAGCAGTGGATGAAACCCATCTTCCAGTTTGTAGTTCCCATAGTTGTGGCCTTCCTTTATATCTACGGCCTCGTTACATTCGGCTGGAAGTAAACGTCAAGCTATCATCAATATCAGCATAGTTTTTGCTGCACCCTGTACGGTCGTACGGGGTGCAGTAATGTTTGAACGGAGTTCGCGTATGCTTTTGAATGCCAAAAACGGTACCGTTAAGCTCAGAGGGGCAGAAATGCCATATGTCTCATTCGGAACCGGAGATAAGAAGCTTATAATCCTTCCCGGCCTTTCTGACGGACTTGCCACGGTAAAAGGAAAGGCTCTCCTGCTTATGTGGCCTTACAGGAAGTATCTTCACGATTATACTGTGTATATGTTCAGCAGACGAGATCCTATCCCGGAAAATTACTCCATAAGAGGAATGGCCGCCGATCAGGCCGGAGCATTAAGAAAACTGAGAATAGACCGGACGAGCGTTCTCGGAGTATCTCAGGGCGGCATGATCGCTCAGTATCTTGCAGTCGATTATCCTGAACTGGTGGAAAAGCTCGTGCTCGCTGTCACCGCTCCGTGTCTGAATAAGATTACAAAAGCCTGTATTGAAAACTGGGTCAAACTGGCCAAAAAAGGGGACCATAAGGCTCTGATGACAGACACTGCAGAGAGGAGCTATTCAGAGGAATACCTTAAAAAATACAGAAAGCTGTATCCCTTTATCGGGTCGATAGGAAAACCTGAAAATTATAACAGATTCCTTGCAAATGCCGGAGCTATACTCGGCTTTGATGCTTCATCTGAACTCTGCAGCATTTCCTGCCCCACACTGATAATTGCCGGTCAGGACGATAAGATCACAGGCTTGGATGCATCAGGTGAACTGCATGAGAGAATTCGCGGCAGCGAGCTTTATGTCTATCCCGGCCTCGGACATGCGGCATATGAAGAAGCGTCTGACTTTTACGATAGGGTGTTTAGTTTCCTTAACAAATAAAATTCAGCACCGAAGCGATTTTTTTCTTTTCAAATTGTCGATTTGGTGCTATCTTTATATCGTTGCGCCGGCAGGCAGAAATAATGAGGAAGAGATATGAAGAGCGAACTTAAGACCTGTTTAAAATACATAATAGTGTTTTACATCTTCATAGTATACTGGGAGTTGCTGCTGTATTTTGTCGCCCATGGTTCATTGAGCGGCATCAACGGCTGCTTCCTGCTCTTTGCAGTGCCTCAGGCAATGGTGCCTGCAGCATTCTGCGGCTGGAAGGGCAAAAAAGCCGGCCGTATCATTGCCGCGATCATGACCTTTATAGTCTCCGTGTTTTACCTGACACAGTTGATCTATTTCCGCATATTCGGATCCATGATATCCATATCCATGGCAGGCATGGGAGGAGATGCTCTCGAGAATTTCGGTTGGACTCTGAAGGAATCGATCAAGGAATCAGTGCTGTGGATTATACTGGCACTGCTTCCGGTGATCATAATGACAGTCAGGATATTCATAGGTAAGACGGAAGATAGCCGGCCGCGTTTATGGTTAAGGCCGGCCGTGCTTGCAGCAGCGGTTCTTATATGGATGCTCTGCGGCGCATCTCTCCGCTTTGGCGGCACTTCCGATTCTTCTCCATGGTATGCGTTCACGAGCCTTTATGTTGATACCGATACATCTTCGCAGAAACTCGGCGTTCTCACAACATCCATCCTTGAAACGAAAAGCATTCTGCTGGGAAAAGAGACCGGCACTGAAACTGAAGATCTCATAGAAGCCGGAATATCCACCGAACAGCTCATCGTTCCTTCTGTGTCCGTCTCCACTCAGCCGCGTGCTGATCAGCCTTCTCAAGATCAGCCGGAGAGTGCTCCCGGAATTGAGACAGAGGAAGTGATGCTTGATCTGTCACCGAACATTATAAGCGAGATCGACTTTGAGCAGCTGGCCGGAATGACCGAGAACGCTGCAAAAAAGAAACTGTGCAAATACTTTGCTGCTTCTTCGGGAACGAACCGCAATGAGTATACCGGCCTCCTCGAAGGCTACAATGTTGTTTATATCTGTGCTGAGGCCTTTTCGAATCTTGCTGTTAACGAGGAGATAACACCGCTCCTTTATAAGCTGGCCAACGAGGGCATTGTACTGACGAATTTCTATAACAGCTTTCCCAACACCACTACAAACGGTGAGTTTGCTCTCATGACCGGTCTCTGGCCGGATGTCTCCCGTAAGGCGGACAACGGCGCCATGACAGGAAGCTTTGGAAAGAGCGTTAAAAACTATATGCCCTATTCCCTCGGAAACATTTTCACTTCCATGGGAGTTAAGAGTTTTGCATACCACAACTATCTCGGTTCATATTACGGCCGCAACAAGACCCACGCGAACATGGGCTATAAATGCAAGTTCATGGAGAAAATGAAATTTACTAGCAAATGGCCCACTTCCGATTATGAGATGTTCAAACAGACTGTGGACGATTATATCGGGCTTGACAGGTTCAATGTCTATTACATGACCTTCAGCGGTCATGCACCGTATAAGGATGGCAACCCGATGTGCCACAGAAACCTGAAATCCGTTCAGAAGAAATATGACGGACGCGCTCTCGGCGAACAGGCGAGGTGCTATTTTGCAGGTCAGATTGAGTTGGAGAAAGCACTTCAGTATCTGCTGGACAGGCTCGAAGAGGCCGGAAAACTGGATAATACGCTTATAGTTATGGCCGGAGATCATTATCCTTACCGTCTGGATAATTCTTCAGTTAAAAATATGCTCGGAAAACTGCCCGAACAGGATTTTGAAAAGTACCATTCCACCTGTATAATGTGGTTCAATGGCTTATCCGAGCCTATCATCTGCGATGAACCCTGCTGCAACGTTGATATCCTGCCTACTGTGCTGAATCTTCTTGGAATAGAGTATGATTCAAGGATGCTCTCCGGTACTGATGTCTTTTCTGATTCACCGCATGTTGCCATGCTCTATAACAAAAATATAATCACTGACAGCTTCAGGTATAACGCATCCTCAGGCAAGGTGATACCAATCGATAACGGTGAAGATGTCGATATGAATGAGTTGAAGACTCAGGCAGCAGCTGTTTATAAAATTCAGAAAGCAAAGTATGCTGCCGCCATCTCTATTGTAAAAGAGGATTTTTACCGCTTCGTATGGAAGAAATCAGGGCTTCTGCAATGAGTTTTCAGGCTTGATCGCATCTGAAATTTGTTTTCATTTTATTAATATGATCCGGACAAAACGCACAAAGACCGTCAGATTAAACCGATGATCTTTGTGCGTTTTGCATATCGGATTGATTTGACAAATCCGCGCCGTTGTGCTAAAACATGCGTCGATCTTGAAAAAAGGAGGTTTTGCCTATAAATAACAGTGAAAAGATCAACGAAACAATGATGCAGTATTTTGAATGGTATCTCCCGAACGACGGCCTCTGGTGGAAGCGCTGCGCCGCGAAAGCGGCAAACCTGTCCGCTCTGGGCATAACACAGGTATGGCTCCCGCCTGCCTATAAAGCGGCTTCCCAGAATGACGTCGGCTACGGAGTTTATGATATGTATGACCTTGGCGAATTCGACCAGAAGGGCACTGTCCGCACCAAATACGGGACGAGGGACGAGTTCATCGAAGCGATCAATGCCTACCATGACGCCGGTATAAAGGTCTTCGGAGACATTGTCCTTAACCACCGGATGGGCGGCGACGGCACTGAAAATGTGACTGCCGTGACTGATTCAGCCGAGAACCGTTTGGAACAGGTAGGCGGCGAACAGGAGGTCTGTGTATGGTCGAGATTCAGCTTCCCTGGCCGCGGAGGTAAATATTCCCGCTTCAAATGGGACCACCGCTGCTTCACCGGCACCGACTGGGATGAAAACGGGCAGAACAGCGACTCGATCTACCGCTTTGCCGGAAAACACTGGGACCCCTACACTGACCCGGAAAAAGGAAATTTCGATTACCTTATGGGCATGAACGTTGATATGCACAACCCTAAAGTGGTCAGTGAGACCAAGAAATGGCTGCGATGGTATCTCAGCGGCACCGGAGTTGACGGTCTGCGGCTCGATGCCGTAAAGCATATAAGATCCCCGTTTTACCGCGATCTCCTCGCGTGGATCCGTAGGCACGGCTGGCCTGATCTTCCTGCGGTTGGTGAGTACTGGAGCGGCGATCCCGACCGGCTCAAGTATTATCTCGATTCGGTGGATAATGAGATGTCCCTCTTCGACGTGGCGCTTCACTATAAGTTCTTTGGAGCATCTGAGGCCGGGAAAGAGTATGACCTGCGCCGGATATTCGATAACACGCTCGTAAGTGAGCGTCCTGAGAGCGCTGTAACGTTCGTGGATAACCATGATACACAGTGCGGGCAGAGCCTGCAGTCCTATGTGGCGGATTGGTTCAAGCCGCTTGCATACGCCATGATCCTTCTCAGGAAAGATGGTTTGCCATGCGTGTTCTATACGGATTATTACGGCAGCACAGCTCTTGATACACCTCCCGTGCTGAACCTTGGAAAGCTTATAAAGCTCCGTCGTTTCTACGCATATGGAGAGCAGGAGGACTGCTTTGAAGATGAACACCTCATCGGCTGGGTACGCCGGGGCGATGATAAGCATCCGCATTCCGGTATGGCCGTTGTCCTGAGCAACTCTGAAGGCGGCAGCCTGAAGATGCATATGGGCGAAAGCTTTGCAGGTGAGCTCTTCCGCGATGTCACCGGAGGCTGCACGGAACCTGTTATCATCGGAGAAGACGGCTTTGGCCTCTTCAGCACGGAGGGTGCAAAAGTGTCCGTCTGGGTTAGAGAAGGCGCCTTTGAGGACATCATAATCAACGACTGATAAAAAAAGAAGCACATGCATCATGCATGTGCTTCTTTCATATTATTCGTCTTTGTCTTTCCGCTCCTTCATGGGATCCCTGTGAAAGAGCTTTATAGGTTCGAAACTGTTGCGCAGGACGTTAAGAAGCTGCACGGCGTCGTGCTCGGTGCGAAAGCCGCCCTTGAGGAAGATCTCAACGGGCTCAAGAGCCGGATCGCTTTCTCTCAGCAGTTCCATAAGCCTGTTTTCGGCACGCTTCTGACCGGCGTTATCCGAATATATGTAGAGTCCGTATATACCTTTGCCCTCAGTCTGCGGCCTTGCTGCACATCTCATGCCGTGCTCTCTGAGCTTCGGGATCAGCAAGGCTCTGAGACTGTTCAGCATTTCCTTGTCGCCGATAACCTTGATATATACTATTTCCTCCGGCTCGTAGGAGGCGCTTTCAAGATAGCTGCGGTAAGGGGAGTGGCGCATACTGTCGTAAACGGTCCTTTCTGCGTCGCTCAAAGCGCCTTGGTGAAAGATGAATACCTTTCCTTTGTGGATCGTATATATGAAGTGACTGATCTCCATCAGATCGAGTTCTTTCATCAGCCACATCGCATCGGTGGGAAGTATGTTTTCAGAACAGATATAAGTATTGTTACGAACATCATAGATCGCGGCCCCATCCATAACTATCATCGGCAGTTCCAGTCTTGCTGCGCTCAGCTGCATCGTGAAGAAAGCCGGAGCATGTTCTGACATGAGGCAGATCTTGGCACCGTCGTCCAAAAGGGCGTTAAGTCTGAAAAGAACGGCGGGGGAGAGCTGTGAATAGCGGTCCGGTACAAGGTCCCTGGTCCTGACAAAGAATACCTGTTTGCTGTTTTTCCAGCGCGGGAGTTTGAATACGTTCACCGCTATCGATATCGCTGTGCCGAGAAGAACACCGAAGATCCGGTCGCCGCAGCTCTTCAGAGGCTCCTGTATATCCGGATAGGCTATCACTATGCATATGAAAACTATTGCGGCCAGGCCGGAGGCGTCCGGCTTGCGTATGAGGACTGCCGAGTAAAGACTAAGCAGTGTGCCAATAGCCATAAGCGCATAGGTCAGCAGAAGATGTCTGCCGATCACTGGGAGCAAGGTCACCGTCAGCAGAAAGATCAATCCCCAGAATGTACCGACGAGCGTGCCGGCAAATCGGCTTATAGCAAAGTTTCTTGTATCGCGTACATATGGCTGCATGCATATTATAACGGTGATAGTTGCCTCGGCGGTTATACTCTGCCCGCGGTATCCCCTCAGATAATAGTACAGAAGGCACAGAAATACGGCAAATGCCGTCTTTATAATACGTTGGCCGATCCTTGGCAGACCGGGCTTTTCATTTATTACAGTTTGTTTTCTAAACATTTTTTCCCTTTCCTGTTTGATCACGGGGCCATAGTATATTACAGAGACGAAGTGAATACAATGGAAATAATGAATAAACATCCTCTGGTGCGCATGAATGTGTTTTATTCATGATGCCGAAGCATGAAAGCTTGCTTTTGAGCAGTGAAACCGCATATAATAGGCAGGGAAAATAAAGAACCGGGGATGGATATGAGAGGGATCGGAACGATAATCAATACCGTCGGCATAATTATAGCCGGTATAATAGGCAGCTTTATTGGCAACGCCTTCAAACCCAGGATACAGGAAGCGCTGACCAAGGCCTGCGGCGTAAGTGTTCTGTTTATGGGGATAGCCGGAGCCTGCGAAGTGATGCTCACAGTTGAAAACGGAGTGCTCAGCAGCGGAAAATCCATGCTCATTGTCCTCTCTCTTACGATTGGCACTCTCATAGGGGAATTCCTCGGAATAGAAGAGGGGCTGGAGCGCTTTGGGGAATGGCTGAAAAAGAAAGCCCGCAGCGATGACAGCGGTTTTGTAAATGCATTCATGACCGCTTCGCTCACAGTTTCAATAGGAGCCATGGCCATAGTTGGCGCCATGACGGATGCCCTCACGGGCGACTGGTCCGTCCTTGCTGTAAAAACAGTGCTTGACTTCATAACCGTTATGGTCCTGAGCGCATCGATGGGAAAGGGCGCCGCCTTCTCCGCAATACCCGTGCTGGTGATACAGGGCGCTTTTACGCTCCTTGCCGGATTGATATCCCCAATAATGACCGATACCGCACTGGCCTATCTCTCACTTACGGGATCCATTCTGGTATTCTGTATAGGCATCAATCTGGTATGGGGCAGGATGATCCGCACAGCTAACATGCTGCCTGCGCTTGTGCTCTCCGTAGCGGCAGCTTTCATACCATGGCCTATGCTCCATTGATCATAAACAGAATATAATAAGAAAGCCCCGCGGTTCGTTCCGCAGGGCTTTTAGTTTACATAATTATTCAAATTCAGGTTTTATTCGTCGAGCATGACCATATCGTCGAGGCTCTCACGCCGAACCGCAACATAGTTTTTTCCCTGCGACAGCATAACTATCGGCGGGCGGGGAACTCTGTTGTAGTTGGAAGCCATGGAGTAGTTGTAGGCTCCCGTTGTGCAGACTGCAACAAGATCGCCCCTTTTCATCGTCTCAGGCATAGGTACGCCCGGCTGGATGATATCCCCGCTCTCGCAGCAGCGGCCGACCACTGAGCTTATCATTTTGCATTCATCTCCCATGCGGTCTGCCGGCAGAACGGTGTATTCTGCACCATAGAGCGCATAGCGGGGATTATCGGTCATCCCGCCGTCCACCGATACATAATTGATGAATCCGGGTATCTTCTTAACCATGCCCACGGTATAGAGCGTAAGTCCTGCGTCAGCCACCATGCAGCGTCCGGGTTCAAAGCCGATCTCCGGCATTTCAAGCCCATACCTGTCACAGAGGCTGCGTATCTCATCAGCGGTCTCCTTCATTATCCGCTCAATGTCCGGCTCGGGATCGCTTATAACATAGGGAACTCCGAAGCCGCCGCCCAGATTCAGCTGTTGAGCCTCGTAGCCGTAAACTTCTTTTATGTTAGCCATGAAGTCCAGCATTATGCGGGCAGAACGTATGAACACATCAGAATCGAACAGCTGGGAGCCCACGTGGCAGTGGAAACCCTGCAGATCAATATTCTTAAGTGACAGCGCCAGCTGCAGGAATTCTTCTGCCTGACCGGTTTCTATCGCATAGCCGAATTTGGAATCAACCTTTCCTGTATCCACGGCTTCAAAGGTGTGCGTGTCAATGCCCGGGGTGATCCTCAGCAGGACTTTCTGCTTCGATCCGCGATCCAAAGCGGCTTTATCTATCGCAATAAGCTCTTCAAAGCTCTCTGCTACAAAAAAGCCGACTCCATGATCCATGGCAAATGAGATGTCCTCATCTGACTTGTTGTTGGAATGAAACCACGCCCTTTCAAGGGGAAAACCGGCTTTAAGTGCAGTGTATATCTCTCCCGGAGATACAACATCCACGCACATGCTTTCCTCGCGCATTATTTCATATATGCGCTTGAATGACGCTGCTTTTGAGGCATAGAGGATGTTGCCCCGGCCACCGAAGTATTTCTCCATACAACGGCTGAAAAGACGGCATTTTGCGCGTATGAGGTCCTCATCCATCAGATATAGCGGGGTGCCGTATTTCTGCGCCAGTTCAACGGTATCCTGCCCCGCGAAAAACAGGTGTCCGTCAGGCCCGGTCGAAAGATTGCCGCAAATGAATTTCTGTACCATGTCAGATCACTTCTTCTTCAGTATGAGTCCCGCTATCCATCTCTGGAAAGCGTCTACGCCAACACCGACGTAGAACACGCCTGCCGCCATTGCGGCAGCGATCTGGAGGGGGAGTGTGCCTATGGCTGATGTATCCAGCGGCCCGATTATGGTAAGGCCTATCGCCCAGCCGCAGAGCCATGCCGGAGTGAATATCCACTTCGGAGCCAGGGAGCCTATCAGCACTGCAAGCCCGCCCATAACGAACAGTGTGAGGAAGAGTTCAAGGTCGGGATTTATGTTCAGCGCAGCCATAACGTGCACTGCAATATATGCCCAGAGATCTCCCAGCAGAAAGCCGATGAATATCTTCAGTGCATCGGAAGTCTTGTTTCCGTTTGCAACGTAGACTCCGGCGCAAATAAGCGCGACGGCTCCTGTGGTGATACCTATGTGTCCCGAAAGCACTGCCCATATCGGGGGCAGCAGGGCAATGCCCAGTGCGAGTGTGAGGATGTTGACGCGTTCTTCTCTGCTTTTCATACTGTTACTCCTTGGTAAAACAGGCTAAAACGGATTATATCAGTATTTCTCCGTGTTTGTAAAGCACGGCATTGCTTAAAAAGTGAAATAACCGGAAATGAGATCATGCTGAAGGATACTGCTCTCATGTTCAACGCTATTCCGGGAAGAAATTGAACCACGCACGCTCTTCGAATGCCTTTTTCTTCGGAGGCAGGGGTGCTTTCTCCGCGATGCCGATAGGCAGGAAGCATACCAGCTCATAGTTTTCGGGTATAGCAAGTATCTTTGCCATCTGTTCGCCGATTCGGTCATCATCCGTGATATGACCTTCTATCCAGCAGCTGCTGTACCCGAGCTCAACTGCGGCGAGCAGCATGTTCTCTATTGCTGCTGAATAGTCCTGAACAGCGAAACACTTGTCCCTGTAGGCATTTATTCTCTGCGTCAGAACACAGATCATGGCAGGAGCTGTTTCGCCAACAGGAGGCGTGATCACGGAATGGAGCTTTTTAAGCACTTCGTGATCGTCGACTGCTATAAGGCTTGTGGTCTGCTTGTTGCAGCCGGATGGTGCTGCCAGTCCTGCCTTCATAATGGTAATAAGATCATCTCTGGGAACAGGATCCGGCCTGAAAGGCCCGCGGCAGCTGTGCCGGTTCATTATTGCTTCAATAACATTCATCAAATCTTCCGATTCCTTAAACATACTTCAGAAGCTCGTTCCGAACATTGTCCATGCGCTGATCGGCAAGTCCGAAATCCATTTCTTTATAGCTCCACAGACATCTGCCGATACCATGTTTTTCAAACACTGCATTAATTGTTTTGAACCAGAGAAGCGCATCCTCAGGCGGTACCACATCTATAACGCCGTACTCACCGCAGTACAGTTCAGCGCCTTCATCTGCCGCCTTTTCAATCGCAGTGGAGAATAGTTCCTCGAACATTTCGGATGTAGTACCGCTGTCAGCAAAGCGTATCCGCTCGCTTATATCGCGCCTGCCGGCTTCCCAGTATGCTCCCTGGTGGGTATAGCGGTGCGGTTCATAGCAGTGGAAGCTGTACAGCACTTTCCTGTCGAACGGCGCGGGAAGGTCCTTTACGGCATGTACGCTGTTGTTGTGGTAACTTCCGAGCAGGATGGGAGTCTCCGGAGCGTTTTTCCTTATGCGGCGGACACATTCGGCTGAGATATCTATCCATGCCGGAAGAAACTCCGGTTCGGTGATCTCATTGAGAAGGTCGAACATCATCATGTTTTTTACGCCGTATCTTGCGGATAAACACTCCCATATCGTATAGAAAAGCTCCTGATATTTCTCCGATGCAAAGAAGCCGAGTTCTTTTTCCTTCGGATCGAAGGAAAAGCCGGGGGTCTTGTGAAGGTCTAGTACCATCTTCAGACCGTATCTCTCGCAGAAGGTCACCGCATTATCTATTCGGGTGAGTCCTTCTTCAAGCATGTTTCCGTCCTTATCCTGAATGATATTGTAATCCACGGGCAGACGCACATGGTCAAAACCCCATGAGGCAATTTTCGCAAAGTCTTCTTCGAGGATGAAATTGTTCAGGCGATCTTCGCTGTAATTGCACTGTGAAAACCATCCGCCTAAATTGATGCCTTTATTAAAACCATGACTGTTCATAAAAAACCTCCAGATAATATTCAGATGATTGTCACCGCTGCTGTGTCTCAAGAAACTCAAGTATCAGTGCGTTTGTATCAATATTGTTGAAGCTGTCAGGCCAGGAGTGGCGACCGTCCGAGACTGTCAGACTCCATACCTGCTGCGTTTTTCCCTCATTCCGGTATTTCGTAAGCAGGGAACCGTTTCCGATCTCACTGGTCTCCGATTGCTGCAGACCGTTTGAACCTGCCCAGTATTCCATAACGTCCTCAATTGCCGGTGCTCTTGAAAAATCGGCGCTTCCGTCGCTTTTCTTCGGTACTGCATTGTCCTTTTCTCCGGTGATCTGGAAAAAGCCCGCTGAATTGCTTTCTCTTCTCTCTTTCCACACGCTTTCAGGCATGAATCCGGCAACGCTTACAAAAGCGGAAAAGGTGTCCTGTGCCTCCATTGCGAGGCGATGTATCATGAAAGCACCGTTGCTGAAACCGACGGCATATTGACGCGTTTTATCAAGAGAATACTCCTCCTGAAGATATCGCGCCAGAGCGGTAAGAAACTCAACGTCTGAATTTCCTTCCGGATTTCCCTCATAATTCCATCCCAGTGAGGAACCCGGGGAATTCGGATCTCTCGCTCCCGTAACGTAAACCACCGCATATCCGAGAGGACAGGCATCTTTGTCAAAACTCGTATGCAGGCGGAATGCTTCAGCGTTATTGCCGTATCCCGGCAGCATCAGGACCAGCGGTGCGTTCTCGGTCACATCCGGCAGTTCCAGCACGAAGCGATGCTTCACGCCGTCAAACATACAGGAAAAAGTATCCTCTTTTTCCTGCGTGACGGCTTCAAGAACAGGCTCTGGGGTTTTATTCCCGCAGCCTGCAAAAACCGCAAGTATGATGAGAATAAGGCCGAATACGGCCGCATTTTTCATCTGTGACCTCCCTGGTACACACGGCTTGGGCAGATACGCCGGAAGTTGACTTCATTTACTGCTTTAACTATAATAACATAATATGGACTATGGTAAAAGGCGGGGAATACATGAAAGCGAAGTGGAAAAACTGGTGGTGGTATCACTGGTGGCATGTTCTGCTGGCAGTGCTGGCCGTTGCAGTTATACTTTACTCGTTTATTCCCGGCCTGCTCGAAGCAAAGCCGGACAGCAGCGTGGCTGTGGTGTCGTTCAGCGGACTTTCGGATGAGAGCCTCACAATGCTGGAAGAGAGGTTCCGCAGTGTGGCGGAGGATACCAACGGTGACGGGAAAATACTTGTCCGCATAAGCATCTATCAGGTGGATCTTTCCGGCGCAGCAAACGCTGCAAACTATCAGGAGGCCGCCAGACTCGATGCAGATCTCGTGGGGAAGCTGAGCTCGGTTTTCCTGATAGAAGATCAGGATGGGTTCCTGAACAACACGGCAGTAGAACTGGAGCAGGGTATAGCATGTACCGAACTGCCGCTGTTTGAAGGAATGGAACTGCCTGAGGGAATGGTGATAAGCATTCGCAGTGACTGCGGCTCACAGGCGGACAGGGAGCTGTATAACAGGATCCTCTCGGGACATTAATGCCGTGCTGCGGCAAATACAGTATATTGATCTAAAAAGAACAGGCGGTCAGTGTTTCTGCCGCCTGTCTTTTTTGTTATTTTATTCAGCCTTCTGTTTTCTTATCCGCTGCATCCTGCGAGCCGGAGAATTTTGAAAGCACCTTCGCCTGATGCTTTGCCGCGAACCAGGCAGGAGCTGAAACACCGAACAGTATATAGAGAAATCCCAGATACACTATCACGATCTCCGGAAGAAAGATCAAAGCAGCAGCCGGAACTGCGAAGCAGAGCCAGATGAGAACAGTGTCCACGGGGCATGAAGCTGCCAGCGCGAGAGCGTTTTTGATGTGCCCCGAAACGGTGTTGCTGTAAAAGGCGTGAAGGGGAAATGCATAGGAGGCGAAGCTTGCCACTATGCTGCCCACGATCACCGCAACGATCAGAAACAGTGTTTTAAATACGCCTCCGAGCGACACCGCGTAGAGGTAATCAGAAATGACTACAGCGGTGCCAAACAGTCCCAGCAGCCCGAGCACAACGGCTTTTCCGAAGTCACGACGGAAAGAGAGGAAGAACTCTTTCAAAACAGAAGTGGGAGATTCGTTGCTTGCCTGCTTTATCAAAACCCGGGTGAGAGCGCTTGTCGCCGGGCCTATGGTGAACAAAGGCACCGAGCAGATGATCCAGATGATATTCAATATCATCAGATCGAAAAGGCTTCTCAAAAAGTTGCCGAGTGATGATTTGAGCCTGCTCTTAGGGTCCATATATCAGCCTTTTACGCTTCCCAGGGCAACGCCTGCGATAATATACTTGGAGAGTGCGAAATATACAACGAAGAGCGGCAGCACGGAAAGTGCAAGGCCGAGGTATATTGCGCCGAACTCACGCTTGTAGATATCGCCCTTGAGGAGCGAGACCATCAGCGGCATCGTGAACTTGTTTATATCGGTGAGGATGACGCTTGGGATGAACAGGCTGTTCCATGTTCCCACGAAGGAGAATATACCCTGCGTGGCCATGGCGGGCTTCATTATCGGCATTGCTATCCTGTTGAATGTATAAAACTCCCTCGAACCGTCTATCCTTGCTGAATCCAGCAGCTCCAGCGGCAGCGACGCAAGCATGAATTGTCGCATGAAGAACACAGCGGCCGGAGCATATATAGCCGGAAGGATCAGCGCCAGGAAGTTATTCGTCATGCCTATGCGGTACATGAACTGATAGAAGCCTATGGTGGTGACGGTTGCAGGGATCATCATAACGCACAGTACGAATACAAACACGGGCTGGCGCATCTTCCACTGGTAGGCCACAAGGGCATAGGCCGTCAGCGTGGAGAAATACACTGTGCAGGCCGTGGCTCCGACAGCTATTATCACCGAGTTGAGGAAGCCTTTAAAGGGGTTGAATGACTTGCCTGTGAACTGCGCCCAGTTGCTCTTCAGGAAGGTCGAAGGAATGAGGGAAACAGCGTGCTGCTGGATCTCAAAAGTGCTGCGGGTGGAATTCACGATCATAACGACGAAGGGGAACAGGCTCAGTACAGCCAGGAAAATGCAGACGATATACATTATTGTCAGAACTACAGGATTTCCGCCTCTGCGTTCAAGTTTCATTTTATTCCGCCCCCTTTCTCAGTCTCTGTCTCTCATGATGAAGAACACCACGGTTGAGCAGATAGCAATGATGATGAACATTATCATGCTGGCGGCAGCTGCCCGGTTATACATATAGCTGCCGGCGAAGGCCTGGTTGTAGATGAACACGTTCGCTGTGAGCGTGGCGTTGTTCGGGCCGCCGTTGAGATACAGCTTCGGGATATCGTACATGTTCAGACCGCCGATCATACTGGTGATCAGAGTGTAGATAAGGATCGTGCGGATGTTCGGCAGTGTGATCTTGAAGAAGGTCTGCCTGTCATTGGCGCCGTCGATCTCCGCGGCTTCGAAGATCTCGGGGTTGATGCCCAGCACGCCGGATATCAGGATGATCATCGTATAGCCGTACCATTGCCAGAACTGGATGAACGCCACTATCCACCGGGACGACTTCGGGTCCGTCGGGAAGTTGAAGGCATTGTCCAGTATGCCTAAATCAATGAGCAGATCGTTGATCGGTCCCTTCGGGAAGGAGAACAGCGCGTTGAACAGGATGGCGACTGAAGCGGCAGTGATGATATTCGGCATGTAGAATACCACCTTGAAAAAGCCCTGTCCGCGGATCTTGTTGCGGCGGCTGGTGAACCAGGCCGTCAGAAGCAGAGCCAGCGTGATCTGCGGGATGAAGTTCATTATCCAGATAACAACGGTGTTCTTAAGTGAGATAATGAATGATTTGCTGTGGAGGATGGTGCGGAAGTTGCGGAAAACATCCTCGGTGTAAACATGGAAGTTGATGTTGCCGAGACCTTTGCTGTCGGTGAATCCGAGCAGTATCGTATAGATAGTCGGATAGAAATTGAACACCAGATATGCCACAAAGAAGGGTATGCAGAAAAGATAGCCGTACTTGGCATAGCTGAAGCCGTGACCCTTTTGCTTCATAAGCTTCACACTCCTCGGTAATGTATTGCGTTGACCCGATGGGCCCTGATATGAGCCTGCATCACAGGCCCATATCAGGACCCGTTGATTCAACGGTGGGGAGGAAGAACAGCCGCAGCTGTCCTTCCTCCCGTATTATGCCTTGTTTTTTAGAGGTCTGCAGATATGTCAGTCAACAACGACGTCGAGGTTGTCAGCGACCTGCATCTTGAAGTTCTCAATGGCTTCATCGCGGGTCACGTTGCCTGCAACATACTGACGGACCTGGTCACGCCACCAGTTGTTGATAGTCTCATCATACTGGGTGAGAACGCGGCCGTTTGCAGCATCGTTGGCCTTGGTGAACACGTCGAACATGTTCTGTCCGCCGAGGAAGTCGAGAGTACCGTCGGACTTCTTCATAACAACGTTGGAAGCAACGGTGTCCTTGGTG
>CACYDX010000204.1 GCA_902773255.1 Oscillospiraceae bacterium | reverse complement strand
CATCGGATTCTCACTGCTTCCGCAGAAAGACACCGGCCAGTTTCCGGATCGATCTCGAAAAGACAGCCCTCCAGCACGCAGGGGCCTTTCCCCGACTCATAGCGGCGGGGAGGATCTCCCATAAATTTGCCGATGCTCTGGTCGATATCAATGCCCAGAACCGAATCGGCCGGCCCGGTCATTCCCAGATCGGTGATATAGCCGGTACCCCCCTCCAGTACACAGGCATCTGAGGTCTGCACATGGGTATGGGTCCCCCAAACGGCGCTGGCCTTTCCCGCCAGCATATAGCCCAGGGCCCGCTTTTCACTGGTGCCTTCCGCATGGAAGTCCACCAGGATGATTTTTTCCTCTGTATCGGCAAAAAAGCTGTCTGCCAGCACAAAGGGGTTATCGGTGTTATTGTCCAGAGTAAAGCGGCCCAGCAGATTAACCACGCAAACATTTCCGAAGTCGGTTTTATAGACCCCGATCCCCCTTCCGGGGCACTGGGGGCCATAGTTTGCCGGGCGCAGGATCTTCCTGCGCTCCGCCAGATAAGGCTGCATCTCCGTACGTGTCCAGGTATGGTTGCCCAACGTGATTACATCCGCTCCGGCGCGGAAAATGGCATCGCACTGCCGGGGTGTGACCCCTACCACGTTGGCGTTTTCTCCGTTGACCACCACAAAGGCGATCTCCCTTTCACGGCGAAACTCCCTGAGCTTTTTTTCCAGAAACTCCAGGCCGGGAGTGCCGCAGACATCCCCCACCGCCAGTATTTTCACGCTCATGTTCTCCGCCTCCTGTCTGAATTGTTCTGATTGTTTCTTATTATAGCACGCTGCAGCGCTCCACTCAACGGAAAAGGGCGGAAGCTTTCCGGATCTTCAAAAAAACAGTTGCATTTTCCGGAAAGCTGTGCTAAGATATTTGAGCACATTCAAGGACAAGCGCGATTAGCTCAGCTGGATAGAGCGTCTGGCTACGGACCAGAAGGTCAGGGGTTCGAATCCCTTATCGCGTGCCAAAAAACGCTGTAATCACAATGATTACAGCGTTTTTTGTTTTTTGATATCAATGCCGGAATATGTTACATGAAACTGGAGATGCCGTAGCTGTTTACCAGCGCGTCGAGTTTGACGCCCGCCTTGCACAGGGGGCACTGCCCGGCAGGCACCGAGCTGTAATCTCTCAGGACCTTGGAGTGGAAGATCGTCGTGACAGGAAAACTGCCGCATGCGTCAAGACAGGAGAAAATGCTGCACACGCCCACAGGGATACCGCCGTAATAACGGGCCGCTTCGATAGCTTCCAGAGCCGCGGTGCCTGTGGTTACGGAAGCAGCAAGGATCAGGATGCAGCGGCCGCGTATCAGGTGTGCGATGTTTTCACGGAATATCTGCATATTGCCGGTGGTCGTCTCGGGTGTAACAACATAAAGAGTATTGTGCTCATTTTTGGTTTTTATACCCTCATTGATAAGCTCTTCCGCAAGGCAGGCTCCGAGCACTTCCGTTCCGTCCAGGCAGAGGATGGTATCAACATACTCAGAGGACCGGTATTTCACCGCCAGTTCCTTTGCGGCCTGGCGAGCCTCCGCCAGACGATGCTTTGTGAAGGTCATGTCGATGAAGTAGTTGATGTGGCTGTGGCTCGTGGCAAAATGCCCCTTGGCTATGCGCAGAGGGACCTCACTGTACTCGCTGCGGAAATGTTCAGTCGGGATAACCATGGTGATCGCTCTCCTTTCAGCTTTGAAGCGCGTAATTAATATTTCAGCTTGTTTTTATCATATCATAACATAACACACCGCACAACCGAAAACTCTCCTTAAAACATAAGATATGAAGCTCTTTTAAATATTGATAACGGCCGCAGGCTTTTGCTATAATCAAATCAGAGATCATCAAAGGATGATCAGCCGTCAGGCATGATTATATATTGTTTTTCAAGGAGATCGCTTTTTTGAAGAAACTTCGCAGATCACCGGAGATTGCGGGATAACCGGGAGGTTTTCCGCAATCGAAAGCCTCCCGCCGCAAGGCAATTGAAGTCAACAATTTTCAGGAGGAAAAACAATGAATATAAATGACTGCAGCATTCGTTTGGAAAGGCAGGAAGACCATAGGGCAGTTGAAAATCTGATACGGGAATCGTTCTGGAACGTATACCGTCCCGGCTGCAGTGAACACTATGTGATCCACATGCTGCGGGATGATCCGGCGTTCGTGAAAGAACTTGACTTTGCGATGGAAATGAACGGCCGACTTATAGGTCAGAATATGTTTATGAGAACTGTCATCGATGCTGATGACGGGAGGAGCATAGAAGTTCTGACCATGGGTCCGATATGCATCACACCGGACCTGAAGAGAAAAGGCTACGGAAAGCTGCTGCTTGATCACTCACTTGAAAAAGCAGCGGAGCTCGGTTACGGTGCTGTACTGTTCGAAGGAAATATCGCCTTCTACGGGAAAAGCGGATTCGAATACGCCAGCCGCTTCGGCATCAGATACCATGACTTGCCGGAGGATGCCGATTCCTCATTTTTCCTATGCAAAGAACTTATACACGGATACTTAAACGGCATAACCGGAGTGTATCAGACACCGCATGGCTATTATGTGGATGATGCAGACGTCGAGGTTTTTGACAGGGATTTTCCGCCCAAACAGAAGCTGAAACTGCCCGGTCAGCTTTTCTGAACCGAATGTAATACCTGGAACGGGAGGCGGCATATCCCGATGGTGTGCCGCCTCTTTTACAAAACTTCGCTGCAAAACACGGTTTTCGGATGCACGTAAAAAGGGGACTTTGAATAATGAGACAGATAATGGACATGCACACGCACTTTTCCATAGAAACGGGAGCGATATCCGAGGATGCCGAACGCATAGGCTTCGTCGTTGAGAACAAATCCCTCGGTGAGCATCTGGCAGCAATGGATAAGCTGGGCATAACTCATTCGGTTTTGAGCTGCCCTACCCTCAAATACCTTAATGATCCGGTCGCCTGCGAGGAATACTGCCGACAGGTAAATGACGCAGGCGCTGCCATCGTACGCTCCCACCCTGACCGTTTAAGCTTTGCAGCTATACTGCCGCTTCCCTTTGTATCCGCAGCTGTGGCAGAAGCCAAAAGGGCAATTTCCGAACTCGGTGCCTGCGCCGTGGGAATGTGCAGCAACTATGACGGAATGTATCTGGGTGACGAGCGCCTTATCCCGCTGTTCGATCTGTTCAACGAGGCAGGCTGTACCCTTCTCCTGCATCCGGCGGCTCCTCCGGTCTGGCCTGAAGGTCCGATAACAGGAAAGATCCTGCCGATGTTTGAATTCATAACCGACACGACCCGTTCCGTGCTCGACATGATATCTTCCGGCATACTCAGCTCACATCCGAATGTAAGGATCGTCATCCCGCATACAGGTTCATGTCTTCCTGTTGCACTTGACCGTTATTACGGCATCATGCGTGCACAGAGGAAAATACGTGATGCACCTTTGGATCAAATATACTATGACCTCGCATGTGATGCCTATCCGCATGCCGTACCTGTACTTCTCACGATGACTGATCCATCCCATATTGTTTACGGCACAGACTTTCCGGCTATACCTCTGCCTGTGCTGGAAAACCATATGCACCGGACTCTGACGCATCCGGCATTTGAAAGCTGCCTTGATGACGTGCTTTGGAACAACGCGCTGAAGCTGCTTATAAACCGCTGAACTTAGCAAAAAGAAACAGAGGACCTGTTATCCGGCCCTCTGTTTCTTTTTTATCAAATCATATCTGCTGTTTCGTATATCAGTCTTTCGCTCTTCTCCCATCCGAGGCAGGCATCGGTAATGCTCTTTCCGTATACCCCGCCGCCTACAGGCTGGTTCCCGTCTTCGATATAGCTCTCCACCATAAAGCCTTTAACCATCTTTTTCAGCTCACTGCTGTAATTGCATGATAACAGCACATCCTTGAGTATGCGCGGCTGCTCGAAGGGATTCTTCCCGCTGTTGGCATGGTTGCAGTCTATAACTACGGCAGGATTCT
>CACYDX010000203.1 GCA_902773255.1 Oscillospiraceae bacterium | reverse complement strand
TTTTACTTCTACCGGATGCAGGGAGAGATCATATGGGGCATAACAGCCGAGCTTCTTTATAACGCCGTCCGGGTGCTGAAAGAATAAAGCCGCTGACCTGCAGATATGAAAGCAGAGGGTCTTCCGACCCTCTGCCTGTTATTTTTTATATGTTTCCCTTGCGGATGTCCTTCAGGATCTTTTTCAGCTCGGCGCAGGCTGACATGGCGTAATAAGACATGTCCTGATCGGGGTCCATCCGACCCCAGATTATCCTCTCCTGCCCGTCCTTCATTATCTTCACGACCACTCCCGTGTCACTCACGCGCACTTCGCTGCAGTGATACTTCTTATATGCAAGGAGCATAAGAAACCTGAGGCGCATCAGAGGGACCGCCACGTAATAGATTATATAGAGCATGTATATCGCGAGCGAGGACAGGGCGATCACCTGAAAAGCTATCATGGCTTTCCTCCGCAAAGATGGACCGTATTTACAAATCCACAACTTTTTCCCGCAGTTTTTCCTTTATTATAGCTTTATGCTTTCCGGCAAATCAAGCATTTCAGTTATGCGGAAAAGATTTTCAGTTTCAAACGCGTCCATATTCTTCTCAGCTTCGTATAAACAAGAGAAAACCATCATCGTTACTCAGAGCGGATCCTCTGAGGCGAAGAGAAAAAGAGGTATTTAAACATGAAAAAACTTATCCCTATAATTCTGGCACTGTCCCTGATGTTCACCTTCTGCGCCTGCGGCTCCAAAGCCGAAGCCGCTTACGACAAGGCGGATCCGGCCGCTCCGGCAGGCAAGGCTGGTGCTGAGGAAAAGAGCATTGAAGAGGAATGGGGCGATATAGGCGATCAGGCTGAGATAAAGACGGAGAAGGGCGTTTCCTATATATACGTGACACTGCCTGAAGGTTTCGCCGGTACTGACGCCACACAGAAGGATATAGACGCAAAGGCCGGCAAGGCATACACCTCCGGCAAGCTCAACAAGGATGGCTCCGTCACTCTCAAGATGACCAAACAGCAGCACCAGATGATGCTCGACAGCTATGCCGCCACCATCGAGAAGGACCTGCTGGACATGTGCGACGGCACCTCCTACGCGATCTCGAAGATCACGCATAACGACAAATATACCGAGTTCGATGTATATCTCACCACAAACCAGCTGGGCATCGGCGAGAGCGTTGCAGCCTTCAGCTTCTATGTATACGGTATGATGTACAATACGTTCTCCGGCCATCAGGGCGAGAAAGTGACCGTTAACTACTACGGGGCAAACGGCAACCTGATAAGCACATCCAACAGCGAGGATATGTAAGCTGTACGGCAGAAGACGAAAAGGCAGGTGCGAAAGCACCTGCTTTTTTTATCCGCGCCGAGTGAGAAATTGAAATAATTGTTGAAAATAAAGGCCTTTTTGGCTGATTGGTACTTTACTCTGCGCACCGACTCTGCTATAATCACCCATAGCAAAGATCCTTTTAAAGAAAAACTAAAATATTAAATAGTAAAAGGAGAAAAACAAATGAACAAAACCGATCTTATCAAAAAAGTCGCCGCTGAGAACGGCCTCACCCAGAAAGCAGCAGCAGCCGTTGTCAACACTGTTTTCGACTCCATCATGGGATCTCTCGCAGCCCGCGAGCCCGTAACCCTCTTCGGTTTCGGCAACTTCAGCTGCAAGCATCGTGATGCACGCACCGGCCGCAACCCTGCCACCGGCAAGTCCATCAAGATCAAAGCCAGCAACACCCCCGTATTCAAGGCTGCAAAGGTCTTCAAAGAGAAGGTCAACTGAGAATATAAAGCACGCTGAGTGCTGCAATACCGGTCTTCAGTAAAAACGGGAAAGGCGTCTCTTCGGGGACGCCTTTTTCATCATATATATTTCATATGAAAATCATATTCTTAGTGCATGAACAGGACTCTTTACGGTATTGACAGCAGCTTTACGCGCGTGATAAACTTTCTCCGTATTTGAATATTGCTTTTTCAGGATGTTCTCCGGTGTCAGGGGCTTAGTGCCCCCTTAAGGCATCGAAGAACATTTTCTTTTCGGAGGAGACATCAATGGCTAAGTATATTTTTGTTACGGGAGGAGTAGTTTCAGGGCTCGGCAAAGGAATAACAGCCGCTTCACTCGGACGGCTGCTGAAGTGCCGCGGGCTGAAGGTTGCGGCACAGAAACTCGATCCCTATATAAATGTTGACCCCGGCACCATGAGCCCGTATCAGCACGGCGAGGTATATGTCACCGAGGACGGCAGCGAGACGGATCTGGACCTCGGCCATTACGAGCGTTTCATAGACGAGGATCTCAACAGGTTTTCAAACCTCACCACAGGCAAAGTCTACTGGAGCGTTCTTAACAAGGAACGGCGCGGTGAATACCTCGGGCAGACGATACAGGTGATACCGCACATCACACAGGAGATAAAGGATTTCATCTACAGTCTGGAAAAGCAGACCGGAGCAGACGTTATCATCACTGAGATCGGCGGCACCACGGGTGATATCGAGAGCCAGCCGTTTCTGGAGGCGGCAAGGCAGGTGAGCCTTGAGCTCGGCAGAGAAAACACATTATTCATCCACGTTACGCTCGTGCCTTACCTGCACGGCAGCAATGAGCACAAAACAAAGCCCACGCAGCACTCCGTAAAGGAGCTGCAGGGCATGGGGATCAGTCCGGATATAATAGTTCTGCGTTGCGATGAGCCTCTGGAGCCTGAGATATTCCGCAAAATAGCCATGTTCTGCAATGTGAAGCCCGACTGCGTGATAGAAAACCGGACTCTGCCCAACCTTTACGAGGCGCCGCTGATGCTGGAGGAGAGCGATTTCTCGCTTATCGTGTGCCGTGAACTGGGGCTCTGGACACGTGCGCCTGAGCTGGCAGAATGGAGGGCAATGGTGGAACGCAGCAAGATGCTCACGACATCTGTGACCATCGGCCTTGTAGGCAAATATGTTCAGCTGCACGACGCTTATCTCTCCGTGGCCGAAGCGCTGCGCCATGCTGGATTTGTCTGCAGCGCGCATGTTGAGATAAAATGGATAGACAGTGAAACTGTTACCGATGAAACGGCTGACGCCATACTCGGCGAATGCGACGGGCTGATAGTGCCCGGAGGCTTCGGCAGCCGCGGCATCCCCGGGATGATAAGCGCAGCCCGCTGGGCCCGTGAGAAGGATGTGCCCTATCTCGGAATCTGTCTCGGTATGCAGGTGGCGGTGATAGAATTTGCAAGGAACGTATGCGGTCTGGCAGATGCTGATTCCGGCGAGTTCAACGCGGAATCCAAACACAAGGTGATAGACTTTCTTCCCGATCAGAGCGACGATGTTGACAAAGGCGGCACGCTGCGTCTCGGGGCATGGCCATGCAGGCTGGAGAGCGGAAGCCGCATAAGAGAATGCTACGGAACGGAGTTTATCTCCGAGAGACACAGACACCGCTACGAATTCAGCAATGAATACCGCGAGACGCTCTCCGGCGCGGGAATGCGGCTTTGCGGCATATCTCCGGACGGGCATATAGTAGAGGCAGTGGAGCTGAGCGATAAAAGCTATTTTGTGGGCGTGCAGTTCCATCCGGAATTCAAGAGCCGGCCCAACCGTCCCCATCCCCTGTTCACGGGGCTTGTGTCGGCAGCTATGAAAGGAAAAAAATAAGCAATGCAGAAGGTACTTATACTGGACTTCGGCGGGCAGTACAACCAGCTGATCGCAAGGCGGGTAAGGGAGCAGAACGTATACTGCGAGCTGCATCCGCACGGTATGCCCATAGAGGCGATAAGAAACTTTGATCCTATAGGCATAATATTCACAGGAGGTCCCGGCAGCGTTTATCTCGAGGGTTCGC
>CACYDX010000202.1 GCA_902773255.1 Oscillospiraceae bacterium | reverse complement strand
CCGGATATTGATATATCTGGCTGGGAATTCCTGCTGGCGAACCCGAGCACTTCTATATCTGAATATGTTCCTCCACAGTTGGAGAGTCTTGAAAGCCAGCAGTTTGATTCCAGGATCATCGAACCGCTGAAGGCTTTCATACAGGCTGCAAGGAACGAAGGACTGAGCGTTTACCTTTCCTCGGGATACCGCAGTTATAATGAACAGGCTGCAAACTTCCTGCGAGTGTGCCAAAATAACGGTATTTCTGACGGTAAAGATTCCAAAGGCTTTTATATTACGCTTCCGGCGGGATACAGTGAGCATCAGAGCGGTCTTTGCTGTGATATAACAGATAAATACTACAGCGTAAAAGACCGATCCATAGAGAATACCGCACTTTATAAATGGATGAGCGTGCATTGTCAGGAATACGGTTTCATCGTCCGCTATCCGGACGGCAAGGAAGAAATAACAGAGATCATGTATGAACCCTGGCACTACAGATATGTGGGAAAAGAGGCTGCGACCTATATTATGGATAACGGACTGACACTGGAAGAGTTCCTGGAACTGTATAAAAGCTGAATTAAGTCCGGTGTTTTGAAATGAAGACAGACAGAGAATTCCCCCGGGTAATTATCAGCGATAAAGGTTCAAGATGGGTCAGAGACGGTCATCCGTGGATATATGAAGGGGAGATCATATCGGTAGATGAAGGTATCCCCAACGGTTCGGTCGTGGATGCCATAAGCCTTAAGGGTAAATATCTGGGAAGCGGTTTCTACTCGGAGAAGAGCAGGATAAGGGTGAGATTGCTTTCCGGAAATGCAAACGAGAAGTTTGATGAGGCTTTTTGGAGAAGACGCATCTCCTATGCCTGGGATTACAGGAAGACCGTGATGAAGGATGATTTATCCTGCTGCAGGGTGATCTTCGGGGAGGCAGACGGTTTCCCGGGCCTGACTGTGGATAGGTATTCGGATATCCTTGTTGCACAGACTCTTTCCATTGGGATGGAAAGAATCAAAAATATCCTGTTTCCGCTCATTGTGGATGTGCTTAGCGGTGACGGTCAGATTATAAGAAGGGTCTATGAGCGCAACGATGTTAAGCTGAGAGTGCTTGAAGGCCTTGAAGAGTATAAGGGATGGTTCGGAGATCCTGAAAACAGGGATACTGTCACAGAGATAGTCGAAAACGGCATTTGCTATTCGGTAGATGTTGAAAACGGACAGAAAACAGGCTTTTTTCTGGACCAGAAATATAACCGTCTTGCTGTCTCGAGAATTTCGGAAGGGAAGAGGGTGCTTGACTGCTTTACCCATACCGGCTCTTTTGCTCTTAATGCGGCCAAAGGCGGCGCAGAACATGTGACAGCAGTTGATATATCTGCTGATGCGCTTAAAATGGCTGAGCGAAATGCCGCAAGGAATGATCTTGCAGGCAGGATGAATTTCGTGTGCGCGGATGTCTTCGATTATCTGCGAAGCCTGTTGACTGAAGGCTCTAAAAAATATGATCTGATCATTCTTGATCCGCCTGCTTTCACAAAATCCAGAAAGACAGCAGGGAATGCTGAACGGGGATACAGGGAGATCAACTCCTGCGCTATGAAGATACTTCCGAGAGGTGGTTATCTCGCAACTGCTTCCTGCAGCCATTTCATGCCGCATGAAAGCTTTGAAAGAATGCTTCACACAGCAGCATACGATGCTGCTGTTGAGCTTAAACAGATCGAAGCACGGCAGCAGGCTCCCGATCATCCGATACTGTGGAATGTTCCTGAAACGGATTATCTGAAATTCTATATCTTTCAGGTGGTTTAGTTTCAAATAATGTTTTTCAGACAGAAAAATAGTGACAATACACGGAGTTAAGTGGTACAATATTCTGTACGCGTTTTAACTCCGTTTTGCTTTTTGTATTTATTATGGATTAAAGGGCTAGTGTCTTGATATTTTCATCACCATTTTTTGTTTTTTTCTTCCTGCCTGCAGTATTTCTTCTGGACAGGGTCATACCGGGACTGCAGCGAAAAAATCTTGCGCTGGCAGTTGTTAGCCTGGTCTTTCTGGCATTCGGCCAGCTTGCATTCGTGCCGCTGTTCCTGGCGTCAGTACTGATAAACTATATATCAGGACTTTTATTGATAAAAAAAGAAAAAGTCCGTAAAACCGTGCTGGTTATTACGGTGCTTTTGAATCTCGGAATGCTTGCAGTTTTCAAGTATACTGATTTTGTTATCTCCAATATCAACAGCGTATTCTCTTCATCACTGAAACTTTCAGGCATAGCATTGCCGTTAGGGATATCCTTTTTCACATTTCAGGGAATATCTTATGTCACAGATGTTTACAGAAACAAGGAAAAAGGCACGAGCAGCTTTCAGGATCTGCTGCTTTTCATGTCCTTTTTCCCTCAGCTGGTTCAGGGACCCATACTCAGGTTTGAGGACTTCGCCCCTCAGATAACAGACCGCACTGTATCTACTGAAAAAACTGTTTCCGGAATCCGAAGGTTTATTACCGGTCTGGCAAAGAAAATAATCATTTCCGCTGCCGCAGCCAGGATAGCTGACAGTGTTTTTGCCATGAAAGGGATGATAGACTGGAGGCTTGCCTGGCTTGGAGGAATATGCTATGCTCTGCAGCTTTATTATGATTTCTCCGGTTACAGCGATATGGCGGTTGGTCTTGCCCGTATCTTCGGATTCGGTATAATCGAAAACTTTGATTATCCCTACAGCGCTTCTTCTGTAAGAAACTTCTGGAGGCGCTGGCATATATCTCTTTCCACATGGTTCAGGGATTATCTGTATATTCCACTGGGAGGCAGCAGAAAAGGAACGGGAAGAAAATACCTTAACCGGATGATCGTTTTTCTCTGCACCGGCATCTGGCATGGAGCAAACTGGACTTTTATCATATGGGGCCTGCTTCACGGTATTTTGATAAATCTTGAAGACTCCGGGATAATTCCGGTAGACAGATTGGAAAAAAACGGATTTGGAAGGATAGTCAACAGGGTGTATACGCTGCTTGCGGTAATGCTGCTGTTCGTGATTTTCAGAGCGGACAGCATCAGCGAAGCGTTCCGGGTCATAGGCTCAATGTTTTCCTTCTCAGCGGCTCCGTCAGGATGGTATGAATTCGCTTCATTGCTTCCGGCAGCTTCTTGCCTGATACTGATCATAGGGATTCTCTTTTCAGGCGGGTTTGCACCGAAAATCCGGAAACTCAGTGCAGAACTTGAAAACAGCAGCAATGCTGCCTATTATGCAGGCTGCATTTTCAGCCTGATCCTTTTCGCCATTTGCCTCATGGCAATGTCGCGCGGTGGCTTTTCACCGTTTATATATACTCAGTTTTAGGAGCATGTTTTGAAGAATACCGTTATAAACAGAATAGTGATAACTGTGTTTCTTCTGTTCTGCCTTATTCCGTCTCTGGGAATGGTCGTTTTCGGTCAGTCAAGAGCCGGGGCGAATGAAGTGCTGTCTAAATTCCCGGCTGTAGTTGATAAAAGCGGCAGTCTTAATGGAAACTATCTCTCCGAAATATCAGACTGGGCCGGGGACAGGTTTGCATTCAGGCAGGAGTTGGTCACAGCCTGGTCGGGACTGAATGCAGCACTTTTCAAAACCTCCGCAGAGGATAAGGTGATTATTGGCAGAGACGGCTGGCTGTATTATTCCGAGACGCTTGATGATTACAGAGGTATGAGCCTTGAGGACCGGAAGCTTGAAGCTATAGCAAGGAATCTCTCTCTTATGCAGGAATATGCTGAAAGTAATGATACAGCGTTCATCTTTACGATAGCACCGAATAAAAACAGTATCTATCCGGAACATATGCCGAACTTCGTGCCGAATGGCAGGGAAAATGCAAATTCGAAGAGGCTGATGCCGTATATTGAGAAATACGGCGTAAACTATGCTGATCTGTTTTCAGCGATTTCACATGAAAATGAAACAATGTATTTCATGACGGACTCTCATTGGCACAATAAAGGTGCGGCGCTTGCAGCGGATGTGATCCTCTCCGGTCTTGGCAGAGACAGTTCATACTTCAATTCGGAATTCATTCATGGAGAAGAGCATAAGGGAGATCTTTATGAAATGCTCTATCCGTCCGGAAATCGTACAGAGTCAGACTTTAAATATCTTCCCGGCTTCACTTTTACTACAGCTAAGGACCCGAATGGCGGCAATGCGATCAATATAGAATCCTCATCTGAAAAAGGAATAGGAAGACTGCTGTGCTGGAGAGATTCCTTCGGCATAGCGTTGTACCCGTACCTGGCAGAAACTTTTCATGATGCGGTGTTTTCAAGGTCCGCAACATATGATCTTGTCCGGCTCAAAGCTGAGGAAACTGATGCAGTTGTAATAGAATTGGTTGAAAGAAACCTGAACTATCTTCTTGAGAACATGCCGATATATCCCGCACCGGTAAGAAATATGCCGGAAATCGTTGCTCGAATGCCGGCCATTGCGGTATCCGCACAGCAGGGAAAGACGGCGGCGTCAAACGAGATGATGCTGATTCAGGCTGAAATACCGGCGGATTCGGCAGATAATACGACAAATGCCTTTTTCGTTTGCGGCGGGCCATGTTATGAAGCTGCGATCCTTTATATTGATGGTTCTGGCCCTGTAGTCTCGGCATGGATACCTGCTGCCGATATCGGTGATATATCAGTTGTTTATGGCAATGATGGCGGTTACTGTATTTCGGACGCCGCATGATAATAGAAAAGAGATGATACCCCATCAGCATGAATCCTGATAAAGAAAGAAAAACTAAAAGCAAGAATACGGCTCTGATAATAGTTATCATTTTTGCGATTGTTTTCGCCCTGACACTTGCCGCTGTGAGTGCTGTGCTTGTGAGGCGTATGGACAGCGTAAACAATGAAAACTATATCTGGGAAAACTACAGCGTTACCGTGACTATGAATTTCTATGACGGGACGAAGAAGCATGTCACTACGCTCATAAATGATACCGTTGTGCTTGAAGAGCCTCCTGAGGTTGCCGGACATACATTTCTCGGCTGGGAAAATGAAAACGGCAAGCTGATCCAACCCTCGGAAATTACGGCAAAAATTGATGAGGAATACACTGCAAAGTATATAGTTTCGCTTAACACAGAAGATCATAATGCGTATATATTCGCAGATGATTCGGGCTTTTTCCATGCGGACGAGATGCTTACCCGTGGAGATGCTGCTCTTATGATATGGTGTGTTCTTTCAGAAAAACAGAAGAGCATGGATAAGTTTGAGGATATCGAAGCCGGATCTGAATATGCGGAACCTGCTGCTGCGCTCAAAAAACTCGGGATCTATACCGATAAACGTTTTTATCCGGAAGATGAAATAAGTCGCGGAGATTTTATAAGCATGCTTGCAGCCTTTTATCCGAATGCGACCGGACAGTACAGTTTTTCGGACCTGACACAGAAAGATCCTTACTATGATGCTTTCCGCGTAGCCGCGGAAAGAGGCTGGATAGAGCACGGGGAGAAGATCAGCGCCGATGCGGACAGCAGTATTTCAAGGATCGATGCGGTCAAACTTATGAACAGGATCCTCGGAAGAGATGCATCTGAGTTGCCGCCGGAGGAATTTGTAGGCGGTATCCTTGAGTATAGTCCCGGTGATGATTACTATCTTCCTCTTATAGAGGCAGCTGTGGATCATAAGTATGAGCGTTCAACCGGAATAGAAAAATGGACCTCAGGAACCGCATTTGAAAAGCACCCGGAGGGAATGCTCTTCATAGGAGGAAGACTCCATTATGTCGGGGAAGACGGACATTTTGCCTCGAATATCGAGACGGAAGGCTTCACTTATGAAAGCAAAAGAGATACTGTTATCGTTGATGGCTTCAAATTCGGTGATGACGGTATATATACCTGCGGTGATCCGGAGCTCGACGCACTGGTGTATGAAGTGATCGACAGCATTTATCAGGAAGGAATGAGCAGGGAAGAACTTCTTCATGAGCTGTTTGAATATACCGTGTCTTCATTCAAGTATCTAAGGCGCAACTATTACAAATACGGCGATATGACCTACGCACAGAAAGAGGCGTACCTGATGCTTACCACAGGAAAAGGCAACTGCTACAGCTATGCCGGAACCTTCTGTATGTTTGCCAGGGCCCTCGGTTATAACGCTGTGGTGTTCAGCGGAACGGTCGGTAAAGATTATGAACCGCACGGATGGTGTGAAATAATAGAGGACGATATCCCATATATATGTGATGCAGAGCTCGTTATGAAGCACAGACAGAGCGGCAAGGATTACGATATGTTCTTTAAACAGTATGAAGAGCTCAGAGGCTGGACATACAACAGATATACAAGAAAGTGATCTTGACAGGAGGAGTATATGAAGAAATTTGCTTTGTTATTGATATTAATTATTGCAGTGCTGCTTATGGCTGCCTGCGGGAGTGAAAAACACGAGCCTACCGTAGTTGTTGAAACACCGGCGCCGGCGGTCGAAACTGCAATGCCGGAGAAGACTCCGGAAGTACAGGCTGCACCACCGGAACCGGAGCCTGCAGAGACTGCACAGCCGGAAGATACAGGGGCTGACGAGGAGAAGTATCAGATCGCACTCGGACTTGTAGGGGAAACGGTGGAGGAACTTTATGATGCTATCGGATGGCCGGAGTATTCGGATTACGGCCCCAGCTGCCTTGGTGAACCGGGTTCGGAGGACGGACAGCTCGACTATGACGGTTTTTCTGTATTTACTCTTGTTGAGAACGGAGTGGAAACGATAGTTGATGTTCTGAAAGATGGCGAATTCTGAGATGCCAAATAAAAAGTGTTTTCTACAGATAAAACGTATAACGTATATTGTAAAAACCGTTCCATCTGTATTATAATTTGTCCGTTGTTTTGTTTCTTAATTGTTCAGCACAGCATTTTTCTATTAAATAATAATGTGAGGTATTGAATATGAGACGCATGGTCGGAACTTCCTCAAGAGGTATACGCGCACCTATTATCCGCAGCGGTGATGATGTGGCAAAGATCGTAACAGACTGTGTATTCGAAGCAGCAGAAAACGGTGAACTCGAAATAAGGGACAGAGATGTCATAGCAATGACCGAAGCGATAGTTGCACGTGCGCAGGGTAACTATGCAGATGTCGACGACATTGCCGCTGATGTCAGGGCGAAGCTTGGAGGAGATCATATCGGTGTAATATTCCCCATTCTCAGCCGCAACCGCTTCGCTATATGCCTCAGGGGCGTTGCAAAAGGCGCAAAGAAGATCACGCTGATGCTTTCATATCCTTCAGATGAAGTAGGCAATCATCTTTTCGATGTTGACATGCTTGATGAGAAAGGCGTTGATCCTTACAGGGATGTCCTCACGCTTGAAAAGTACCGTGAGCTTTTCGGCTATGTAAAGCACAGATTCACCGGAATGGATTATGTTGAATACTATATGCACCTTATACAGGAAAGCGGAGCTGAAATCGAGGTGGTCTTTGCAAACGACTGCAGGGCGATCCTGCAGTATACCGGTAATGTCCTGTGCTGCGATATCCACACCCGTGCCAGGACAAAGCGTTTGCTGAAAGCTGCAGGTGCTGAAAAGGTATTCGGGCTCGATGAGATAATGACGGCATCTGTGAACGGCAGCGGTTATAATGAGAAATACGGGCTGCTCGGCAGCAACAAGGCAACTGAGGACAGAGTAAAGCTCTTCCCAAGAGATTGTCAGGGACTGGTCGAGCGCATACAGAGTATCGTACTTGAGAAGACCGGCAAGCATGTTGAGGTAATGGTGTACGGTGACGGCGCTTTCAAGGATCCCGTAGGAAAGATCTGGGAGCTTGCCGATCCTGTTGTTTCTCCTGCATATACTGTCGGACTTGACGGAACTCCCAGTGAGCTTAAACTCAAGTATCTTGCAGATAATGATTTCGCTGATCTTTCCGGTGAAGAACTCGGCAGTGCCATCAAGCAGGAAATCAGGAAGAAGGATGCAGACCTTGTCGGAAAGATGGTTTCCGAAGGGACCACTCCGCGCCAGCTTACGGATCTTATCGGATCACTCTGCGACCTTACCTCCGGCAGCGGGGATAAGGGAACTCCGATCGTTTATATCCAGGGATACTTTGATAACTACACCACGGAATAAAAAAGAAAAAGAATATGACATACCGCAGCTGCACAAGTCTGCAGCTGCGGTTTTTGCTGAAACCCTTCGTTTATGGAAATTAAACAGTTTATCGGGAGCAGAAAATTCTACAGTAAAATGTTTTCTGTAATGATCCCGGTGCTTATTCAAAATGTAATAACGAATTTTGTAAACCTGCTGGATAACATCATGGTCGGCCAGATCGGGACCGAGCCGATGTCCGGAGTGGCAATAGTTAATCAGCTTTTCTTTGTATTCAGTCTTTGCATGTTTGCGGCGGTCGCGGCTGCCGGTATTTTTACTGCTCAGTATTACGGCAAGGGCGATCATGAAGGCGTCCGGGCAACAATGCGCCTGAAGTTCTGGGCGGCGGCCCTGATAGCGGTCATTGCTTTTGCTGTGCTGCTTCTGTTCAATGAAAAGCTGATCTCTCTGTTCCTGCATGAGGGTAAAGAAGACCTGGATCTTCAGGCGGCTTTCTCATATGCGAAAGATTATCTGGGCATCATGTATCTGCAGATCATACCTTTTGCGGTAATACAGGTATATGCCGGAACGCTGCGCGATACCGGAGAGACCATGCTGCCTATGAAAGCGGGGATCGCTGCGGTCCTTATCAATCTGGTATTCAACTATATCTTTATTTTCGGAAAACTCGGATTTCCCGCTATGGGGGTCAAAGGTGCCGCTGTTGCAACCGTGATCGCCAGACTGTCGGAATGTGCCATAGTGGTGATTAGAACGCATGTCAGAAAAGCGGAGCTGTCGTTTGTCAGCCAGCTGTATTCCACGCTCAGGGTCCCGGGCGGGCTTGTCCGTGATGTCACAAAAATGGGAATGCCGCTTCTGATGAACGAGCTGCTCTGGTCGAGCGGAATGACCATATTGAACCAGTGTTATTCGATGCGCGGACTTGAGGTCGTTTCAGCGACGAACATCGCCTCTACCATAACCAATCTGTTTTTCTGCGCGGTACTGTCGATGGGCTCCACGGTCTCGATCATGGTGGGGCAGAGGCTTGGGGCCGGGGAACTGGAACAGGCTGTGGATGATGACCGGAAACTTATAGCGTTTGCCGTGGTAATGTGCTCCGTGGTGGGAGGAGTGATGCTGCTGCTTGCTCCGCAGATACCCAAGGCATATAACACTTCCGATTCGGTCAGGACGCTGGCTGCCCGGCTGATCATGGTGTCGGCATGCATGATGCCTTTTACGGCGTATACGACCACCTGCTATTTCACCCTGCGTTCCGGGGGGAAAACCATAATAACCTTCCTTTTCGACAGCGTGTATGTTTGGGTCCTGTGCATACCGGCGGCATTTATACTGTCCCGTTTCACGGAAATGAAAATACTTCCGATGTATTGTATAGTCCAGTCGTTGGAGTTTATAAAATGTGTGATAGGCTATTTCTTCCTGAAAAGCAGAAAATGGGTCAATAATCTTGTAGCATGAAAAAAACAGCGTGTCCAAAAACAGATTGGACACGCTGTTTTAGGTTTTATAAATCAATCTTTTTCAGCAAGAAGCTTAAGGATCTGCACTGCGTTGCTTGCGGCTCCTTTTCTTATCTGATCACCGCAGCACCAGAGTGTGATGCCGTTTTCATCGGTCAGATCCTGGCGTATCCTGCCGACCCATACAAGATCCTGATCCGTGGTATCGAGCGGAGTGGGGTAGCATCTGCCTTCATAGTCTTCTATCAGTCTTACTCCCGGGAATGCCGCAACGGCTTTCTTTGCGCTTTCTATGTCGATCTTTTTTTCGGTACGGAGAGTAACTGCGATGGAGTGAGAGCGCATAACGGGAACACGTACACAGGTGCAGTTGACTTTTAGATCGGGGTCATGAAGTATCTTCCTGCCCTCGTTCTGCATCTTCATTTCCTCTTTGCTGTAGTCATTGCCGTAGGGTGCATCGATAAACGGTATCACATTCAGAGCTATCTGCGTGGCAAATGTCTTTACTTCAAGCTTTTCACCGGACGCAAGAGCCTTCATCTGGCTTTCAAGCTCTGCGATACCTGCCTGTCCTGCCCCGGATACTGCCTGATAAGTGCAGACCACCATTTTTTCGATCCTTGAAAGCTTTTCAATGCCTGCAACAGCCATCAGGGCTATGATGGTGCAGCAGTTGGGGTTTGCTATGATGCCCGAGTTTTCAAAGGCATCTGCACCGTTCACTTCAGGAACTACGAGAGGAACATCAGGATCAAGGCGGAAAGCGGAACTGTTGTCAATATATACCGCGCCGCTTGCCTTGATCGCAGGTGCAAAGCGCTTTGACATGTCTCCCTCCACAGCACCGAGGACGAAGTCCATGCCTCTGAAGCATTCGTCTGTTGCTTCCTGTATCTCGACCTCTTCTCCTTTGAATACGATCTTTTTGCCTGCACTTCTTGCACTTCCGAGAGGCAGGATCTTGTTTATGGGAAGATCATATTCCGCAAGGACTTTGAGCATTTCCTGACCGACCGCACCGGTTGCGCCGAGGACTGCGATGTTGAGTTTTTTCATTTTCATTTTCTCCTTTTTTGTTATCCGGCAAATCCGTCGTACAGAACCCGGACGGCCGTTTCAAAATTCCTGTTGTCCACACCTATGATTATGGAAAGCTCATCTGCGCCTTGAGCAATGGTCCTGATATTAACTCCGTGACTTCCCAGAGCATTGAATATCTCTCCCGAAGTTCCCAGACGGGATGACATCTTCCTTCCGACTGCAGCTACAAGCGCGATGTTGTCCTGCACTTCAATGTCCTCTGCATGACACTCTTTTTTCATGTCGGAAATGATCTCGTACAGATTATCGCCCAGAGAGGCGGCTGATGCAACGAGTGCAAATGAATCCAGACCGAGCGTTATATGCTCTACATTGACATGATATCTGTCAAATACGGAAAGCGCCTTTGAAAGAGTATGGCTCAGATTCATGTCATGTCTGTGGAGGGTGAGGACATTGAATCCTCTTCTTCCTGCAATACCTGTCAGGAAACGTTCATCTGTCTCTTCATCTTCGACACTGCCTACTATCATGGTCCCGGGATCTTCCGGTCGGTTCGTGTTCCTGATATTCAGGGGGATGCCTTTTTCT
>CACYDX010000201.1 GCA_902773255.1 Oscillospiraceae bacterium | reverse complement strand
CTTTGTGGTGGACGGACTCGGCGGCAAGGCCAACGGCACTCCGCGTGAGGACGGCTTCGATATAACCGTTGCAAGCGAGATCATGGCTGTGTTCTGCCTGGCCACCTCAATTACCGACCTCAAGGAGAGGCTCTCCCGCATCATCGTAGGCTACAGCTACGAAGGCAATCCCGTTACCGCCGGGGATCTCAAGGCAGTCGGCGCCATGGCGGCCCTCCTGAAGGATGCTCTCAAGCCCAACCTCGTTCAGACCCTCGAGGGAACGCCTGCCTTCGTTCACGGTGGACCCTTCGCCAATATCGCCCACGGCTGCAACAGCGTTATGGCCACGCAGATCGCCCTCAAGCTGGGCGACTACACTGTCACGGAGGCCGGCTTCGGTGCTGACCTCGGAGCTGAGAAGTTCCTCGACATCAAGTGCCGCATGGCGGGGCTCGTTCCCGATGCCGTTGTCATAGTGGCTACCGTCCGCGCACTCAAGATGCACGGCGGCATGCCCAAGAGCGCTCTTGCCAACGAGGACCTTGAAAAGCTTGAAAAGGGCATCCCCAACCTGCTCAGGCATGTTTCCAACATAAAGAACGTCTACGGACTGCCCTGCGTTGTGGCTGTGAACCGTTTCCCGACCGATACCGATGCCGAGATCGAGTTCATCATAGACAAGTGCCGCGAACTCGGAGTTAACACCGTGCTCTCCACCGTCTGGGCTGAAGGCGGCAAAGGCGGCGAGGCTCTGGCCCGCGAGGTGGTAAGGCTCTGCGAGGAGGAGAAGGGCGACTTCCGCTTCTCCTATGAGACCGATCTTCCGCTAGTTGACAAGATCGAAGCGATAACGAAGAAAGTTTACGGCGGCAAGGGCGTGAGCATTATGCCCGCTGCCCAGAAGCAGATAGACGAGCTCACCAAGCTCGGCTTCGGCGGCCTGCCGGTCTGCGTTGCCAAGACCCAGTACAGCTTCACCGATGATCCCACCGTCCTCGGCGCTCCCGAGGGCTTCACGGTAACGGTGAAGAACGTTAAGGTCTCCGCGGGTGCGGGATTCGTGGTGGTTCTTACAGGAGACATTATGACCATGCCCGGCCTTCCCAAGGTTCCTGCTGCTGAGAGAATAGACGTTGACGAAAACGGCAGGATCTACGGCCTGTTCTAAGCCTGAATAAAACTAAGAAAAATGCAGAGGATATTTATCCTCTGCATTTTTAATGCATGCTGGCTTATTAAACTAAACTGTATAGTGCCTCGTGAGTTGTTTATAGTCTTCTAGGGCGTTGTATATGCCGTCTTCAGAGAGCACCCCGCGCTTCAGATCGAACGGCAGCATTCCGGCCTCATCATCGGCCAGATCCGCCTTCCATTCCTCGCTGCCGTAATAATTAGCCAGAGTCTCCGCATCGGAACGCATGGCCTTGAGCTCATCGGGCGTGATATTCGTATCGGTATTGGCGTAAAGCAGCCTGTTCAGAAGCTCTTCATAGAAAGTTATGCGGCGTAGCTGCTTTTCGCGTATGAAAGCCTCGGTGCGCTGCATTATGAGCTGCAGCGATGCTATATCCTGCAGGGGATCGGCTGTCTCCAGAGAGTGGTTCGCGCCCTCCGTCACATAACAGGGTATATCCCGCTGTGCACAGATCTCAGCGATGCGGCTTTCTTCCGCGCCCGTCCATGGATCTGCAGAGCCCGTGAAGACTATGGCGCTGCCGAGAGGATAGGAGAAGGTGGCCTCCAGAGGAGTATAGATGATGAAGCGGATATTTGAAGATGCGTTACTGTGCGCAGCAATGTCCGCAGCCACCACTGTGCCGATGCTCTTGCCTATGAACAGAATATCGCTGTAAGCATCAAGATCGATGTCCTTGAACTCCTTTTCAGCCTGCTCCAGAGCGATCTCGCAGCTTTTGCGCATCTTATCTTTATCGCCTTTGACTTTTTTCGGAAATCCCTTGTAGGGGATGACCTTTATCTCATATCCAGCTCTCTCGGCAAGACGTCTGCTGCAGTGCAGCAAGGGCTTGTCTGCAGTATAGCCAATGCCCGGAAATATTACTGCCAGCCTGCTCATATGCATTCGAGCGCGTCACGGAAGAACGCATCGAGCTCCTCCTGGGTATCGAAAACGGCGAGGAAGAGCTGATCGCCCATGGCTTCGGCAAGCGTTGGGTCAAGGCGCTCCATCATGCGCATCTCGTCACTGTAGCGCTCTGCGATCTCCTCATTGCTGAAACGGAACTTCTTCCCGTCGCGGCGGCCCACGCAGGCGCAGAACTTATGCTCGCCCACGGGCATCTCGGAATGGTCGAATACAACCATGTCCGCCCAGATCTTATAAACATTGGTGCTGTGGGCATAGTTTATCATATCGGGGGTATAGCCTCCGCTGGGGCGCATGTTCACCTCGAGCGCTGCAAGCGTGCCTTTCTTTCCAATGGGCTGGTCCTTTGTGAGGCGGAAGAACTCAAAGTGCACGAAACGGCTGGTGACTCCGAAGCTCTTCACTGCGGCTCTGCCGAAGGCGCGCGTGTCCTCCGGTAGCTCCTTAAGGATATGATAGAGGTTGTTGTCGTGGTTGTTCACGATATCCATTATCGACATGCCGGTGATATTGCCCGTTTCGAAGAGGGGTTCACCGTGGGAGTCGATTATGGCGTCATAGGAGTTTATCTGTCCGTAGATGAACTCCTCCATAATATAGGGGATGTGTCCGTCACGCTCGGCGAGGAAGGCGGCCAGCTGCTCCTCGTTCTCAAGCTTGTATGTTGCCACGGCGCCGACGCCGTTATCCGGCTTCACGATGACAGGCCAGCCAACTTCCTTTATGAAGGCGCGGCAGCCCTCTTCATCGCCCACCATGTGGAAGCGTGCGGTGGGGATGCCGGCGCGGCGGTAGTATTCCTTCATGCCGGATTTGTATTTTATTCGCGGCACATCGCTCACGCGGAAGCCGCCGGGAATATTGAAGTCAGTGCGAAGGTGCGCGTCCTGTTCCAGCCAGTATTCGTTGTTCGACTCGAGAAAATCTATGCGGCCGTACTTGAATGCGAAGAATGCCACCGCACGGTATACCTCATCGTAATCCTCGAGGGAGGGCACCCTGTAATACTCAGTCAGGCTGCTCTTGAGCTGGTAGCTCAGCTCATCATAGGGCTGGTCGCCTATGCCGAGAACGTTCACTCCGTCGTATTGCAGCTCATGGCAGAACTGCCAGTAGTTCACGGGGAAATTGGGGGAAATGAATATAACGTTTTTCATCACAGTCTCCTCTTTCCTTATTAGATCTATTTCAGAAGCTCGGGTACGAAGTAAGCCACCTGCTTATGCCACCAAGGCCAGTCATGGCAGACGTCATAGCCCCAGTAGTCCACCCATGCGGGGATGCCCTTCTCGAGGAGCACATGATGGAGGGCCCTCGTGTCATCCGGCATCTCCCAGGGGCCCTGACCCACGCATATCACCGCGCGGTTTTTGCGCAGGAGCTCGAGATAGGGGTGATCTGCGGGCATGTT